>JAJXTX010000320.1 GCA_021783385.1 Pseudomonadota bacterium | reverse complement strand
GATCAGGGAGTGAGCCTTCGCGGCGATTTCTGCCAGTTCGGCGACTACTTCATGCTTCTGAGACAGATTGAGAGCCATTGCACTCCTCCAAATGAACTCCGCTTGCGGCTCCTGCCGCTTGCGGTCCTGGGCGACGCCCTCCTTGACGTCGGGGACACGGGTGTCCCGGGTGGTGGCCTTTCCAGAACAAATCGAAACTTTCCAGAAGGGGCAGCACCATCTGCGCAGGCCGGGTCCTTGCGAAACCCGATTAAGCGATCCCGCTGGCGACGACGGCGATTCCCTGCCAGTGCGAGCTCCCTGCCCGTCGTCATCGCGCGCTGATCGCGCCTGCGGTCTTTGACGGCGGCTTCGATCTGCACGACCGAGGCTGCCCTCAAAAACTTGCCTGCCCCGGCAGATCGCCGGTGCAGGACTTGATTCTTACTTGGCGCCGAGAGTCAGCGTCGAGGTATCCACAGCAACGCCGACACCCATGGTGCTGGACAGCGCCACCTTCTGCAGGAACACGCCCTTCGCCGTCGACGGCTTCGCCTTGATCACGTCGGCAATCAGGGTATTGAGGTTGTCCGCCAGCTGGGCGGCGTCAAAATTGACCTTGCCGATGGTGGCGTGGATGATGCCGGCCTTGTCATTGCGGAACTTCACCTGACCCGCCTTGGCATTCTTCACAGCCGTGGCAACGTCAGCGGTGACCGAACCGTCCTTCGGGTTCGGCATCAGGCCACGCGGACCCAGCAGCTGACCCAGCTTGCCGACCACGCGCATCGCATCCGGCGTGGCGATCACGCGACCGAAGTCGAGATCACCCGCCTGCATGCGCTCGGCCAGGTCGTCCATGCCGACGGCATCGGCACCGGCGGCCTTGGCCGCTTCGGCCTTCTCGCCGGGCGGGCAGAACACCGCCACCTTGACGGTCTTGCCGGTGCCATGCGGCAGCAGCGAGGAGCCGCGCACACCCTGGTCGGACTTCTTCGCGTCGATACCCAGACGCACCGCCACATCCACCGACTCGGCGAACTTCGCCTTGGCGTTGTCCTTGACGATCTTCAGCGCCTCGTCCAAGCCATAGAACTTGCCCGGCTGCACCGCGGCCTGGGCCGACTTCATACGCTTCGTGAGCTTTGTCATGTCTTAGCCCTCCACTACCAGGCCCATGCTGCGAGCGCTACCGGCAATGGTGCGCACTGCAGCGTCCAGATCCGCAGCCGTCAGATCCGGCTCCTTCTGCTTCGCGACGTCCTCCAGCTGCTTGCGGGTGACCTTGCCGACCTTGTCGCTATTGGGCTTGGATGAGCCCTTGGCCACGCCGGTGGCCTTCTTCAGCAGGATGGTGGCCGGCGGCGTCTTGGTGATGAAGGTGAAACTGCGATCGGAGTACGCGGTGATGATCACCGGTATCGGCAGACCCGGCTCCAGCTTCTGCGTGGCGGCATTGAACGCCTTGCAGAACTCCATGATGTTCAGGCCGCGCTGACCGAGAGCAGGGCCAACGGGTGGCGACGGGTTGGCCTGACCGGCCTTGACCTGCAGCTTGATGTAACCGACGACTTTCTTTGCCATGGCATGTTTCCTCGCGAGTCCAGACGCCTTGCGGCTCCTCGCTGTGCACCGGTCCGTGGATAAAAGGAAAGGCCTGCCTCGTGCAGACCCTGAAACGCAGGCACGCCAAGGTCGTGAGACCTAGGCGTGAACCGCGCAGTATAGAGATTGTTCCGGCTCTCAGCAAGCCCCGTGCCAACAGCTCAGGGGCGGCCGGATCAGGCCTTCTCGACCTGGCCGAATTCCAGCTCGACCGGAGTCGAACGACCGAAAATCAGCACCGCAACGCGCAGCCGGCTCTTGTCGTAGTTGACTTCTTCGACCACGCCATTGAAATCGTTGAACGGACCTTCGGTAACGCGCACCATCTCGCCCGGTTCGAACAGCACCTTGGGCCTCGGTTTCTCGACGCCTTCGCGCACCCGGCTGAGAATGGCCTCGGCTTCGCTGTCCTTGATCGGTAGCGGCCGATCGGCGGTACCGCCGATGAAACCCATCACCTTCGGCGTTTCCTTGATCAGATGCCAGCACTCATCATCGATCCGGGGTGACTTGCCTTCGGTGTTGGTCTCGATCTGCACCAGCACGTAGCCGGGGAAGAATTTGCGCTCGCTGCGGCGCTTCTGGCCACCACGCATCTCGATCACTTCCTCGGTCGGCACCAGCACCTCACCGAAGCGCTCTTCCATCTCGGCGCGCTTGATGCGCTCGTCCAGCGAGCGCTTCACCTGATTCTCGAAACCCGAATAGGCGTGCACCACGTACCAACGTTTGCTCATGCTCACTACCTCAGGTACCCAGCTTCAGCAGCCAGTCGAGAATGACCGACTTCAGGATCAGGTCGATCAGACCCAACATCAGCGACAGGACGATGACCACCACGATGATGATGGCGGTGGTTTTCAGCGTCTCCTCGCGAGTCGGCCAGACCACCTTGCGCATCTCGAACTGCGATTCAGCCAGGAAGTTCCTGACCCGTCGCCCGAGCGCGGTAAACGCGGCGATCGCCAGCGAAATCACCAGCGCCGCCAGCACGCCGAGCATCCGCACCGACGAGGGGATGCTGGCGTCGTTGCTGAACCACGAGTAGGCAAAGATACCGGTGACCAGCACCACCCCCGCCAGTACCAGCTTGCCGATGTCGCCGGCGTTCGTGCCCTTGGGCTGTTCTGCCTTGGTATTCATGCGCGGTAAGCGGGTGTCAGTGGCACGCCCGGCCCTGCGGCCGGCCTGCCATTGTCACCCGTCTCGATCCTCGGAGAGTGGCACGCCAGGAGGGACTTGAACCCCCAACCTGCGGTTTTGGAGACCGCTGCTCTGCCAATTGAGCTACTGGCGTACATGGCTTGGACTTGAAACACGACGACGAGCGGCATGGAATCCGCTCGCCCCGTGAAGAGTAATTTCAGCCATCGTCCGTGATGGCAGAAAACAAACCGGCATCCTGCCGGGCCATTCATTGGAACGACTATTTTTTTTACTTGATAACCTTGGCCACCACGCCGGCGCCGACGGTGCGACCGCCTTCACGGATCGCGAAACGCAGACCCTCGTCCATCGCGATCGGGTGGATCAGGCTCACCACCATCTTCACGTTGTCGCCCGGCATCACCA
>JAJXTX010000319.1 GCA_021783385.1 Pseudomonadota bacterium | reverse complement strand
GCAGCTGGCCTTCGGTGTTGCCGTAGTTGCGCGAGAACGTATAAGCCACCTTGCCGTACCAGTTGTCCTTGAACGGATGCTCCAGGAACAGGTCGAGGCCGTAGTAGCCGCGCTTCAGTGGCGGCATTCCCGACTGCGCCTGGGTCACGGTGAGCTCCGAGAAGGTCCCGTTGCCGTTGTCGATCAGAAAGGTATTGCTGCGGCCAGGGTTGAACAGCCGGCAATTGCCGCCCAGCGGCTGATAGCAGGTGTCGTCGATGGCGCTGCGCAACTTGCGGTAGGTCAGCTTGGCGCCCAGCACGTACGCACTCAGCTGTTTTTCCGCCCCCAGGATGTATTCGTCCTGGTAGTGCGATTTCAGCCCCTTCGCGGCCACCGTGCGCGGATCGGGCGCCTGGCCAAACTCGTTGTTGGCAGACACCGGCCCCGGCAGCGGACCCAGTCCCGGACCATCGCGGCCGATCGGCACCGGATTGATCGGCAGGCCGTTCGCATCGACACCGCTGTAGACAAAGTACTGGTCGGTGAACAGCGAGCCGGCAGCTGCGCGCAGCGCCACGTTGTTGGGCATCGACAGGTAGTAGCGGCCGGCATCGGCGAATATCTTCAGGCTCGAATCGCCGAACACGTCCCAGCTGACGCCCAGCCGCGGAGCGAGCTGGTGGCGCTGCCTGACATAGGCCACTCCATCGGCATTGAAGTTGGTGAACTGCTCGTTGCGCAGGCCCGCCTTCAGCAGCCAGCGGTCGTTGACCTGCCACGCGTCCTGCACGTATTGCGCCGACTGCTGCACCTTGAAGGTGCCGCCATTGGTGAACACGTTGATATCCAGGTAATCCTGCTGCAACGGCGCGCCAACGCCGCGACCGGCATCGATCGGGTCGTTCGGCGTCGCGGTGCGCCGGTAGATGTAGGCCGCGCCGTTGGGGCCGGAATTGGTGGTGACTGCGGTGGACTGCAAATCCTGACGATCGGCACCGAAGGTGACTGTGTGGTCACCCAGGCGCCAATCGAGATCGAGGCGCCAGCCGTTCGTCGAGTCCTTGTTTTTCGGCGTGCCCGGAGTGGCGTAGGGCTGATTGGGGTTGGAGTATTTGCGCTCGGTCGGACCGACGCTGCGCAGGTCCGAGACAAAGATCGCATTCGGGTTGTAATTCAGTGGCGCCGAGTAATGCACCTGATCCTGCTGTCCGTACTGCGCGGTCAGGGTCAGCGTGTCGGTGAGGTAACCGGTGTACTTCGCGATATAGACCTCGCCGCCATCCTTGTAGCGGAATCCTCCGGTCTTGCGGGTGCCGCCGGTCAGCGCGGGATAGGCCACCGGGCTGAAGTTGGTGACGTCCTGCTCGGTCTTGTCGGAAATCGCGGTGAATTCCAGCAGATTGCTGTCGGTGATATTCCAGTCGAGCTTGGTCAGCCAGCGCGGAATGGTGTACGACGATTCCGTGCGACCGATGCGCGTTGCGGTGTCGATGTTCTGGTAGGTCTGACCCTGCTGCTTCTGCAGATCACCCGTGGCGTAGATGAACAGCTTGTCCTGGATCAGCGGGCCGCTGATGTAGGCGCTGGTGGTCGTGGACGTGCTCTTGTTCCGCTGGCGATACTGGTAGAGCTGCCCGGAGCGCGGCGCCTGGGTGCCTGGCACGTAGTAGATGTTGCGCGGATCGGAGCGCAGGCCCTCGGGCGTCCAGTAGACCGCAAGCCCGGCCTTCCACGCGTTGCCGCCGCGCTTGGTGACGATGTTGATGACGCCGCCGGTGGATCGGCCGTACTCGGCGCCATAGCCGCCGGTAAGCACCTGTTCTTCATCGATGGCATTGAACGGCAGCGTGGTGGAGCCGAGCGAGGTCAGCGGATTGGTAACCGGATAACCGTTGATGTAGTACTGGTTTTCCGAGGCCGCTGCGCCGCCGAAGGACGCCGTGTTGCCATAGCGCGAGTCGCTGCCGACGGCACCCGGCGCAAGCAGGGCGGCCTGGGTGATATCACGCGGTATCGGCATCGCGGCCAGCTGTTCCGAGGTCAGCACCGTGCGCGTATCCACCGATGACATATCGATCGCCGGCAACGACGACGCAGACACCGACACGCCTTCCAGCGTCTTGGCGCCGGCCTCCGCGGCAAACGAGACTTCAGCTCCCTGACCAGCCTGCAGGACGATGTTGTCCTGCGCGCTGATGGTCTTGCCATCACGTTGCAGCAAGACCTTGTAGCGACCGACGGGCATAGCCGCGGCGCGGTATCGGCCGCTGCTGTCCACCGGAATCTGCCGCGTCAGCCCCGTGTCGCGGTTCTGCAGAACCACGATCGTGCCCTGTCCGGCCGCGGTCTGGCCAAAGATGGTGCCCGAACTGCTCTGCGCGAAAACCGCGCCACCAGAAAGGCTCAGGGCCAGTCCGATCGCGAGCGCCGACTGGCGCAAGCGATACCCACGTTTGATGTTGCAAGAACTCATTGATGATCTCCACAGGCCTGCCCGCGAACGGGCTACGGAAAATACGGGACGAGCCGGCAGGTGCCGGCCGCCAGCGGCGGCAGGGAATGAGCAAGGTGTTTCGTTACCGGCTATCCCGATGGCGGAATCCCCCCGAATCCCGTCATTCCCCTTTGTCTGGCAGAGCTGCTGTGCGCTCCCAGAAGAGGAGCTCGCAACAACTTGCGGTGGTCAAGCTACGTTCCGCAATAACACCTTGTCAACAAGTTCTTGCGGCAGGAGGGAGGGCGCTGCCAGCATGCAGACTGGCTACCCTGTCGCGGCCATATACTTGCAAGGTATTGTTTGTATTATCTTATGTGGCATTCAGGCAGGAGCGCGATGCGCGGTCAGGTCGCCTGTCGACGTTCGACAGTCCATCGGCTGTCGCAAATTCATGCAAGGCAAAAATTTGTTGTGAACGTGTGAGCCAGGTGTGAGCTCGTCACGTCGCGCAGACCGCACTCGGCAGGACGCGGCATGGCTGTTGCAGGCCGTGCTGGCGCCACTTCTGCCGGTCCAGATGCTGTCACGGCAGGTAAGCGACATGTTCACCTACCGTTATTTGCCTGTTAGTATCGGCCCGGATGCACAGCAGTCCATGGGTCTGAGGTTCATCGGTCTGGGAAGAGCAGGCCAGTCGCAAGTTTTGGGCAGAACGTCTTTCTGACCCATGGCAATAATTA
>JAJXTX010000318.1 GCA_021783385.1 Pseudomonadota bacterium | reverse complement strand
CCCTGAGCGCCGAGGAAAAGCGCATCGCGGTCCGCGCCGCCGGTGCGCTCGGCCTGGGCATTGCCGGGGTCGACCTGCTGCGCTCCAACCGCGGCCCGCTGCTGCTGGAAGTGAACGCCTCGCCGGGGCTGGAAGGCATCGAGGCCGCCACCGGCGTCGACATTGCCGGCGCCATCATCGGGCTGTTGCAGTTGCAGGCGGAAAAGTCCGCGGCCAGCGGCAGATGACGCGCCGTCGCACTACGAAAAACATAGTACGAAACTCTTCGTTGACAAGATTTCGAATCCCGACCTAACATCTCCAAGACCGTTCTTGTGTCGGGCCCCGGCCGGGGCGACAGATCGGGGGGAGGGGGGTATGAAGAAATGGCTGATCGGTGTACTCGCTGGCGCGGTACTGCTGCAGGTAGGGATGGCCTACGCCACCAAGACCGAGACCATCGTCAAGGCGGAGAACAAGGCGGATTTCGCCGCCGTGGTCTCCGCGGTGCAGAGCCAGATGGTTCCAGGCGGGCGTTACGGTTTCGTGGACAAGAAAGAGCGTGAAGATGTCAACCAGGGTCTTGGATACATGCAAAACCTGTTCGACAAGTACGGCACGGTGGCCGGGATGGACCAGAAGACCCAAATGGATCTGTTCAACCACCAGGAGGCAGTGAACGCGATCCTCACGCGTCGCGACAGCAACCGGCTGGTCTGCGAATCTGTTGCGCCGATGGGATCCCATATCCCGCGCAAGACCTGTCGAACCTACGGCGAGATTGAACAGGAGCATCAAAATACCCGGCAGCTCATGGATAATTTCAAGAATGTCCCGCAATTCAAGTCAGGCCATTGAGCTGAGCGATTCAGCGAGCTGATCGCCCCGGTTCCTCTCGTCCATGCAGCGATCACACGGCATGAAACGCAGCTCATCCGACGCCGTGCGGCCCACCGAGGCCGAGCTGCAGATCCTGCATGTGCTGTGGGCGCGCGGTGCCTGTACGGTGCGCGAGGTGCACGATGTGTTGCATCTCGATGGCGGCAGCGGCTACACCACGGCGCTGAAGCTGCTGCAGGTGATGCACGGCAAGGGGCTGGTCGAGCGCGATGATGCGCAGCGGGCCCACGTCTACCGTGCCGCGGTCAGCAAGGAGCGCACGCAGAAGCGCTTCCTGCGCGACATGGTGCAGCGGGTATTCGAGGGCTCGTCCTCGCAGCTGGTGCTGCATGCGCTGGGTAGCCAGCGCGCCACGCGGGAGGAGCTGCGGGCGATCCGCCTGCTGTTGAACAAGCTCGACAAGGAGGCGTCGTGATGGATTTCCCGGCCCTGCTGCTTGCCGCTGTCCGCGTGGTCGGCTGGACACTGGTGCATTTCCTGTGGCAAGGCACTTTGCTCGGTGCGGCCTATGCGCTGCTGCGATTGCTGCTGCCGCGTGGAGAGGCGCGCTATCGACTCGGCATGTGCATGCTGGTCGCGTTTGCCGTGTGTCCGCTGTTGACCGCGTGGCACCTGCTTCAGCGAGCGCCCGGGTGGATCCATGCTGCCACTTGCATGCCGGTGTCGCTGGCGAGCGTCGAAGTCAACGCAGGCGGTATCCGCCGCGCGTGGTATGGCGGCCTCGACGCGCTGCTGCCATGGCTGGTGCTGGCATGGCTGGCGGGCGTGCTGCTGCAGTCGCTGCGCGCATGGCGGCAATGGCGCGAGATGCGTGCCTGCGTGCGGGCAGCCTCAGTGCTGCCGCAATGGCACAGCCAGGTTGCCACCATGGCGCAGCGGCTTGGCCTGCGGCATGGCGTCGTCGTGCTCGCCAGCAAGATCATCGCCACGCCGGTGCTGGTGGGCTGGCTGCGGCCGGTGATCCTGCTGCCAATGGCGGTGGTTTGCCGTTTTCCAGCGGCCCAGATCGAGCTGATCCTGGCGCATGAGCTGGCGCACGTGCGGCGCTGGGATCCATTCGCCAATCTGTTTCAGGTGGTGCTGGAGACGCTGCATTTTTATCACCCGGTGGTGCGCTGGGTTTCGCGCGAGGTGCGCAACGAGCGTGAAATCTGCTGCGACCAGCTGGCGCTCGCAGCCACCGGCGCCAGCCGGCAGCAGTTTGCGCAAACACTGGCCGAGCTGGGGGAACTGCGCCAGCGGCATGGTGCGCTGCTGCTGGCGGCCAATGGCGGTGTGCTGCTGGATCGCGTGCAGCAGCTGGTGCTGTCGCCGCAGGAGCTCGCGCGCAACCCGGCCCGCTTCGTGGCGCTATGGCTGGGCGTTGCGCTGCTGGCGTTGACATGGCATCTGGAGTGGAAGCACGCCCGGATGCAGCGGATGCTGGCCGAATCCGTCACGCAGCTGCAGTCGGTGCTGGCGCCGTCATGGTCACCGTTGCTGCGCTTTGCCGCCCCATCGCTTCCGACCGATCTGACACTCAAGCATGCCGGGGCGGCGCGGCTCTGGCAGGGCCCGTCGCATGCGAGCCGGCGGACCGATGCGATCGAATCCCTGCTCCCGGCTGCCCGCATGCTGACGTTGCCGCAGCCAGCTTCTGCGCGAGTCAGCGATGTGGACCTGCCAGGGGTGGTGCCCTTGATGCCGATGACCGCCGCGCTCCCGCGGGACACGTCACCACGGCCTGCGCCCACGCCCATCCAGATGCGCCAGCCGATCTACCCACAGGAGGCGCTGACGCACGGCATCCAGGGTGAGGTGGTGCTGGAATTCGGCCTCGCCGCCAATGGCCGCGTGCAGGATCTGCGCGTGATCAGCGCCACGCCAGCCGGCGTGTTCGAACGGGCTGCCATGCAGGCCATGCGCGGCTGGAGGTACCGTGTGGCGGACGCCGCGCCCACCCAGCGACGCTATCGCCAAAGCATTGCCTTTGCGCTGAGTGCGGTGGGTGGACAGGCCGGTTCCGCCGCGCCAGCAGGCGAGGCGATCGACGCCCGCGCCAGCTGCCAGGTCACCACCGGAACCCATATCTGCCGCTGGCCCGACGCGCGGGACGCATTGCATGCCGTGTCAGCGCGGTTGGGTGAACAGCCGTGAGTCCGGGTCATCCCCAGATCGGCTCGCGGCGGGCTGGATTGTTAACCGCGCAGTGAGTCGGCGTTAACTGCAACGTAACCGCGCACGCCCTATAACGAACACGCTGTCTGTTTGCTTGGCACCATGACCGCAGGGTTCCTCGGTGGCGGC
>JAJXTX010000317.1 GCA_021783385.1 Pseudomonadota bacterium | reverse complement strand
GCGGCCTCAGCCTGATCGAGCAGATCATGGTGCTGGCAGTGATCGCCACGCTCACCAGCCTCGCCGTGCCGTCGCTGCGCAGGCTGCTCGGCCGCAACCAGCTGCAGGTCGCGCAGACGGATTTCATCGCCGCCTTGCAGCATGCCCGCGAAGCTGCTGTCACCAGCGGCAGGCACACGCTGTTCTGTCCGACCGTCGACGGCAGCCACTGCAGCGGCAACACCCGCTGGGACAGCGGCTGGCTGCTGGGGCACGACAGCGATGGCGACGATCAGCCCGACCACGGCGCGCTGACTGTCGGCCACGGCTATGCCGGCACGCTGACTATCAGCAGCAGCGCCGGCCGGCACGTCGTGCGCTTTCGCCCGGACGGCAGTGCCAGAGGCAGCAACCTCACCCTGCTGTTCTGCCATGCAGCCGGCGCCGGGCCTGCGCTGAGCGTGGTGGTCGCCAACTCCGGCCGCATCCGTGGGGCGCCGGCCAGCGCCGCGCAGAGCGCCAGCTGCACGCAACTGCACTGAGAGGCTGAGAAAGAATCGCCCACCCTGCCGCGGCCGCCGTCCAACGCCCGTGCTGGCGGCGCCCTCGCTACGGCGGTCGAATCTTTCTCAGCTCCGGATTGCTGCAGCGGGCAAACCACCGACCATCGGCGCAACCGTTGACGGCGCCTTGATCCGTCATTTCGGATCGGCGGACCGCTCGACCCGCGATCCTTGGTGGTCACATCGGCCGGATGGTCGCTCGACCAGAGCCTGTCGGGCTGCCGGACATCGGGGGACGCACAGGATCGATCGCCCTGCCATTGAGACAACCCATGGCCACAGCAGATCGCGGGAGTCTCTCGACCGCCGGTTAAAGCTTTTGGCATGCCGGCCGATGATGGGCTTGTGAAACTCACTACGCTCCCTTCATTGATGGATGACACTCATGAAAACCTTGCTCTCTGCGTTGATTCTGCTTGCCCCGATCGCTGCACATGCGGCGTGTTCGCCGACTGATTTCGTGGTGACGAATTTCCAGGTCAGCGCAAGCACCGAGGGTTTGCGCAGGCAGATGATCATGAAGGGCGATCTGGTGAATCACTGCACCGACCCGGCGGCGGCCCAGATCCAGATCGACGCCAAGGACGCCAACGGCAATGTGCTGCAGACCAGGAAGGGCTGGCCGGCCGGTACCACCAACATCGCACCGGGCCAGTCGGCGGCATTCAATCTCGGCCGCATGTTTCACTACCAGAGCGACATGCAGACGTATGCGGTGACGGTGGTTTCCGTGCGCAGCTGGTAACCCGTTGCGGATGGCGCATCCGGCAACCCCGGGCGCGCCATCGATTGCCTGCTCCAGCCCAGCACCAGGCCCGGCCACCCTTCGCGCGATTTGCGCTGAGTCCCCCCTCGACAAGCTCGGGACGCACGGGGTCGAACAACGCTTCGACGTCGCCTGCTTGCGCAAGCTGCGCCTTTCCCGAGCCCCTCGAAGGGTCAGCGCGACGGCATTTCGCTGGTCACATCGTCAGCACCGTGGGCACGCCCGCGTCGATGCCATGACGCTCCGGATGCTGCACTCAATGCAGCACGAACAGCTTGTCGAAGCCGGCCACCCGCAGGGTGTTGCGCAGCTCGGTGCCGGCGTTGACGATGCGGATCTCGGCGCGATCGGCACCGGCGTGCTCGCGCAGCAACAGCAGCATGCCCAGCGCCGAGCTGTCCATGCTGCTCACTTCACCCAGGTCGATGACGTAGCTGCGCGCGGCGGGGCCAGTGCCCAGGCAGGCATCGTGGAACTCGCGGTGAATACTGAAGTCGAAGCGCTCACCCACCTGCAGGGTCAGGCAATCGTGTTCGCTGTCGTGGTGGACAATCATGGCGCGCTCCTCAGAACAATTCGATTTCGCCGGCATCCATCGAGCTTTGCAATGCCGGACCGCGTGAGCGCAGGCGTGCCTTCTCGCGCTGGATCGCCAGCCGGCTGCGCACACGCTGGGCGCGCTGACTCAATGCGTCGGCATCGATCGGCGCGCAGGCCAACTCACTGATGTCGTGCGTGCATTCGGTCACGATCTCCTGCAGCTCCACCAGCCGGCTGCGCGTCTGCTGCAGCAACTGACTGAGGATGTCCTCGAACTGCAGCGAACGGATCGTGGTGGAGACGTCGCTGCCGAGGCCGCGATTGATCTCGACAGCCTGATCGGCGACGGCGCTGGTTCGTGCGTCGCTTTCGGTGACTTGCGCCATCATCGCGTCGATACCGCCCTTGGCCGACAGCGCCACGTTGAGATCCTGCGAGGCCATGGTGCCGATCAGCCCGCGCAGTTGCTCCATCGCGGCACGCGCGCGCTCGACATGGCTGCCGATCTGCTCGTTGAACTGGTTCGAATTGCTGGCCAGATTGCGGATCTCGCCGGCAACCACGGCGAAGCCACGGCCGGACTCGCCCGCACGCGCCGCCTCGATCGCGGCGTTGAGCGCCAGCAGGTTGGTTTCCTCGGCGATCGTGTTGACGTTGCGGAGCAGTCCGAACACCGCATCCATCTCCTTGGCCATGCCGTCGATGCGATAGACGATACGCAGGCTCTCGCGCGACATCTGCACGATCATGCCTACGAAGTGCTGCAGCAGGTCGCCGGTGCGTGCCGCAAAATCCTGCACCGAGACGCCACCGTTCTGCCCGTCGATGATCTGCCTGAGCAGCGACTGCTGCAGCCCGGTCTTGTGCGACAGGCCATCGAAACCACCACCCAGTTCGGACACCGCATCGCTGAGCAGATTCAGCCCCTGATGCAGCTCGCGGGTGGCATGACCGAGTTCGTCGACCAGTGCGCCACGCACGTCCTCCAGCGCCTCGCGCACCGGCGCACTGTTGCCGGCCACGGCAGCCGGGGGTGCCGGTTCCGGGCGGCGTCGGCTCTCGACGATCCACACCGCGGTGAGTGCAATCACCAGCACCGGGGCGAGCCAGGCCGGGTGCCACAACAGCGCCAGCAGCAGCGCCGTCGTGCTGGCGAGCCAGCCGATGGCCGGTCGCGGGACGGTGAAGCGGACAACGTGGGCAAGAGCAGTCATGGGCCAGTTTCCATCGGTCAGGCGCGCAAGGCGCTATCGTGGGGTTGACGCGCCAGCCTGAGCAGGCGTTCGGCAATGTGATCCAGCGGCAGCATCTCGCGCGCCGCACCCAG
>JAJXTX010000316.1 GCA_021783385.1 Pseudomonadota bacterium | reverse complement strand
CGTTGCCGATAAATGAAAAGTGGGCCAACGCCATTCCATCAGTGCCGGCCATCACGGATCGCGTCGAAGCCATGCGGCGGTCCAGTCGCATCCTCGAGCGGGGCAGCTTCACCGCGGTGGCGCGGATGCCCCGCGCGGCGCACCCGCACGAGCGTCCGGCAGGGCGCCACGCTGTTCGGCCAGCGGCAGGCGCAGCTTGCCATCCTCCAGTCGGGCGAGTTGGGCCAGCCAGCGCAACCTCTGGCACGGGCCGGGCGGGGTGGAATCGGGTTAGCATCGCCCGCTTGCACGCGCATGCGGCCAGCGGTCGCCGCGCCATCCGGTTTTCCCGCAGGAGCAAGGCATGCATTCGATCATCGGCAGGTGGCGTCTGGTTGGCGCGCTGGTGCTGGGGCTGGTTTCGACCGGCGCGGCCGCGCAGGGTCGCACGCTCAGCGCCAGCGACTACGCGCAGGCGGAGCGCTTCATGGGCTACAACACGGTGCCGCTGGTCGACCACGCGGTGGCGAAGGTGCACTGGCTGGACGACGGCCACTTCTGGTACGTCGACCACGACCGCCGCGGCGACCATTTCGTGCAGATGGCGGTGGCCGGCGGCGAGCGCACGCCGCTGCTGGACCAGGCCCGGCTGGCCGCGGCGCTGGGCAGGCTCACCGGCACGCCGTTCGACGCCAGCAAGCTGCCGCTGACCGCTTACCGCGCGCGGCCGGACGGCTGGCTGGAGCTCACCGTGAAGGCCAAACACTACGTCTGCGACCTGCGCACCGCCGCCGGCGCATGCGTGGCCGGCCGCACGCCGCATGCCAGTGCGGCCAAGACGGTCGCGGGCGATGGTCCGGGCGTGCTGTCGCCGGACCGGCGCAGCGAGGCGTTCATCCGCGACTGGAACCTGTGGCTGCGCGACGTCGCCAGTGGCAGGGAAACCCAGCTCACCACCGACGGCGTCGAGAACTTCGGCTACGCCACCGATAACGCCGGCTGGAAGCACACCGACCACGCGATCCTGGTGTGGTCGCCGGACTCGAAGCGGATCGCCACGTTCCAGCAGGACCAGCGCAAGACCGGCGACATGTACCTGGTCAGCACCAACGTCGGCCATCCGAAGCTGGAGGCGTGGAAATACCCGCTGCCCGGCGACAAAAACATCACCATGATCGAGCGCGTCATCATCGACGTGGCCACGCGCAAGGTGGTGCGCCTCAAGATGCCGCCGGACCAGCACCGCTCCAGCCTGTGCGACGACGTCAGCTGCGGCCCGGACGGCGGCTGGGACGACGTGCAGTGGGCGCCCGACGGCAAGACGCTGGCCTTCGTCTCCACCTCGCGCCACCACAAGCATGAGTGGTTCCGCGTGGCGAACGCGGCCACCGGCGCGGTGCGCACGGTGTTCGAGGAAAGCGTGCCGACCTACTACGAGAGCGGCAACGGCAAGGTCAACTGGGCCTACCTGCCGCACTCGAACGAGGTGGTGTGGTACTCCGAGCGCAGCAACTGGGGCCAGCTCTACCTGTATGACCTCACCACCGGCAAGCTCAAGCACGCGATCACCACCGGCACCGGCAACGTCACCGAGATGCTGCGCGTGGACGACAAGACCCGCACGCTGTGGTTCCGCGGCGTGGGGCGCGAGCCGGGCGTCGACCCGTACTACCAGCAGTTCTACAAGGTCAGCCTCGACGGCGGCCAGCCGACCCTGCTGACGCCGGAGCCGGCCGACCACACGATCACCCTGTCGCCGGATGGACGTCTGTTTGTCGACGCGTATTCCACCCCCACGGTGCCGCCGGTGACCGTGCTGCGCAGCGCCGACGACGGGCACGTGGTGGCCAGCGTGGCCACGGCCGACATCAGCCGGCTGAAGGCGGCCGGCTGGGTGCCGCCAACGCCGATCACGGTGAAGGCGCGCGACGGCAAGACCGAACTCTACGGCCTGCTGTTCAAGCCGACGAACTTCGACCCGCACAAGAAGTACCCGATTGTCGACTACATCTACCCCGGCCCGCAGACCGGTTCGGTCGGCTCGCGCAGCTTTGCTGCGGCGCACGTGGACGACCAGGCGCTGGCCGAGCTGGGCTTCATCGTGGTGGCGATCGACGGCATGGGCACGCCGTGGCGCTCGAAGGCATTCCACGACGCCTACTTCGGCAACATGGGCGACAACACGCTGCCCGACCAGGTCGCCGGCATCAAGCAGCTGGGCCAGCGCTATCCGTGGATCGACCTCGACCGCGTCGGCATCTGGGGCCACTCCGGCGGCGGCTTCGCCACCGCGGACGCGATGTTCCGCTATCCGGATTTCTTCAAGGTCGGCTGGTCCGAAAGCGGCAATCACGACAACCGCAACTACGAGGACGACTGGGCCGAGAAGTACCAGGGCGTGCTCACCGTGGGCAAGGACGGCAAGAGCAGCTACGACAACCAGGCCAACGAGGACATCGCGAAGAACCTCAAGGGCCACCTGATGCTGGTGCACGGCACCATGGACGACAACGTGCCGCCCAGCAACACGCTGCTGGTGGTCGCCGCGCTGATCAAGGCGAACAGGGACTTCGATCTGCTGATGATTCCCAACGCCCATCACGCCTACGGCGCCGCCACGCCCTACGTCACCCGCCGCCGCTGGGACTACTTCGTGCACTACCTCGCCGGCAACACCCCGCCGCACGAGTACGCGCTGAAGCCGTGGCCATGGATGTGAGCGGGGGAGGTGGTCACCAGGACTTGTCTGGAACGCGCGCTGGTCGGGCAGCGGTATTGCTGGCTGGTCACCGCCATGCTGAGGTTCGACACCAGTCAGGTTAGCGACTGGTTTGAGCTAATAAAACGCCCACCCTTCGCACAAAAAAACCGGCACCCGTGGGTGCCGGCTTTTTTCACGCTGCGGACGTGACGCTCCGATCGATCAGAACGTGTAGCGCACCGTCAGCATCGCGGACCAGCGCGAGACCACGCGGCTGGGATCGAAGAAGCCGCCGTCGTAGACCTGCAGCTGCTGCGGCTGGTAGTTGCCGGACTTGTCGGTGGGCAGCGTGTAGACGTACTGGCCCTGCGCGTTGACGCCACCGTAGCTGGCGAGCGTGCGGGTGGGGTAGATGCCGGTGTTGCGCACGTCGCCCCACTTCTTGTTCAGCAGGTTGAGGAAGTTGTACACGTCCAGCCGGATCTCGCCCTTGTTGCCGGGGAAGATGC
>JAJXTX010000315.1 GCA_021783385.1 Pseudomonadota bacterium | reverse complement strand
CCGTGCATCTCGTCGGGCTTGAACAGCCACTCGTGCGCGATGCCCCGCGCGGCCAGCGCCTGATGCAGGCTGAGACCCTGGATCGGTGGCACCCGTTTGTCCTCGCCGCCGACGATCAGCATCACACGCGCCTTCAGCGCATCGAGCTGGTTGATCGGCGAGTGACTGGCCAGCACCGCCATGTTGTCGCCCAGCTGGCGCTTGAGATATTCCTCGCCGAAGCTCGACTGCGGAATATCGCCGCGGTGAAACATCAGCGGCAGGTCGTAGACGCCGACATAGCCGATCGTGCACTTGTACAGATCCGGCTCCTTCACCGCCCCTTCGAGCGCCGCGTAGCCGCCGTAGCTGCCGCCGAAAATGCAGATGCGCTGCGGATTGGCGATGCCCTGCTTGATCGCCCAGCGAGTGGCGTCGGTGACGTCGTCCTGCATCTTGCCGCCCCATTCGCGCCAGCCGGCATGCTCGTAGTCGTAGCCGTAGCCGCCCGAGCCGCGGTAGTTGACCTGCACCACCGCATAGCCGCGGGTGGCCAGCGCCTGCACGTCAGGGTCGAAATCCCAGCGGTCGCGGATGCCGAAGGGGCCGCCATGCACCAGCACCACCGCAGGCAGGTTCTTCGCGCCCACCAGTCCCGGCGGGTAGCTGACGTAACCATGCAGCTTCATGCCGTCGCGTGCGGCGAAGTCGAACGGCTGCTTGCTCGCCATCTGCTCGGGATTGATCCACGACGCGCGCGCCAGCAGCGGGGTGAGCTTGTGGTTGCGGCTGTCGTACAGCAGAAAGGTGCCCGGGTCGGCGTCGGCCTGCACCAGCACCACGCTGAGGCTGCCGTCGGTGGTGCCGGACACGTAGCGCACGCTCTCGCCGGGAAACTGCTTCATCAGCGCCAGCAGGGTCTGCGCATCGATCGAGCCGCTGTCGAACAGGGCGGTGCCGGTGCGCCCGTCCATGAAATCCACGCCCAGCACGCTGTGTGCCGCCAGTCCCTGCAGCAGCCCGTCGGCCTCCACCGTGGGGTTACTCCAGGCCAGACTCATCGCCTGGGTCTGCGGGTTCCAGCGGCAGACGCCGAAGGCGCCGGGTGCCGGGCAGGTGAAGTACGCCACGCTGTCATCGCGATTGAAGCCGATCGGAATCTCGCGCTGCTGGCTGGCCTCCGCCATCGGCTGCCAGCCGTCGCCATCGAGCGGGTGCTGATAGACCTTGGTGTTGCCGTTGTTGTCCACGCCCACTGCGAAGCGGATGCGGCCCTGGTGGTCGGCGACGAACTGCGCGTTGCGCAGCGGGCCGACGATGATCCGGGTCTTGTCGCCGTTGCGCACGTCCATGCGGTAGGCCGAGGGCAGGTTGCCCTCGAGATTGGTGCCGCCCCAGGGGGTAATCGAAACCAGCACGTGGTTGGGGTCGGTCGGGATCGTGGCGATCAGGTCGGCACTGCCATAGCTGGCGGACGCCTGCTGGATATGCGAGCCGGTGGTCATGCCATTGCGGCGGTAGCCGAACAGCGTTTCTGCGCCGTTGCCGTCGGCGTTGACCGCGAACAGTTCGCCGGTGGCGAACGGCATGTCGTAGCCGCCGATGCGCTCGCCCACCTGGTACAGCACTCGCGTGGGCGAGGCCCACCAGAACCGGGTGACGTCGTCCTCCTCGCGCGGGCGCACCAGGTTGCCCTTCTTGTCGGACAGCCGGATCAGCGCCAGCACGGTCTGGCCTTTCACCACGGCGGTGGCCGCCAGATACTTGCCGTCCGGCGAAATCTTCACGTCCTTGTACTGCGCATGTCTGGCCAGGTCCGCCAGGGACACCGGCTGCGCATGCACCAGCATGCTGCCTAGCACAAGCAAAGCCGCAACGATCCAGCGTCGCACATTCATCATTGGATTCCCCTGTGGTGGTGCGATGCCCCCATTCACGCGATCGCAGCCCGTGCCTTTTTAGCAGCATGCGGGTGTGTCATGCCAGTACGCGGGCGCTCCCTCCAGGCGAAGCAGGCTTTCTTCACGCAGGCGCTCCGCAATTGCCCTGTTGTCGCCGTTGTTTCTTCAGTGAACCAGACAGTCAGATGCCTTTCCCAGCAAGTTGGCTGGCAGCGAGCCGGCCGGTGCGCATGGGCGTGACGCGCGCTTTACCGGCTCGGGCGAAGCTGGCGCCGACGTCACCGCTGGCTCGGCGGGGTTTGCCGGAATGCGGATGTCCTTCCGGAACAGGACGCGCGAGTCGGCGGCGGTCCAGGTGAGGGTGTATTTCCCCGGCCGCAGGTACAGCTCGCTGCTGGGTTCGATCAGGCCGTTGCCGATGCGGTCGCTGGTGGTGGCGTTCAGCGGCACCGGGTCCAGCACCAGCCGGTCGGCCGGAATCGCGTCCGCGCCCTCGTCGGCGTAGCGCGCCTCGACCAGGCAGGGATAGGAATGATCGCAGCGGTCGCCGCTGACGAAGTAGGGCCGGCGCAGGCCGCCGAGGCTGAGCCAGGTGGGGCGTCCGCGGCGCAGGGTTTCCGGCGGGAAAAACACGCTGACGTCATAGCCCGGGCGCAGCGACCACGGTTTGCCGGCCTGGTTCACGAACACGATCGGCGCCTGCGGATGCAGCTGCTGCATCACGGCGGTCCAGTAGGGGTGATCGTCGCGCGCCGAGGGATGCGGATACAGCATCGTCTGCTCCACCGTGAGCGGGTCGATGCCGCTGAGTTTGTGCAGGTGCTCGGCCATCGACGAGCCGCCGAGATAGATGCCCGATGCCTGGATGTGCGCATAGCCGGCATCGACCACCAGCCGCGCGTGCGGGTCGCGCTGGAACACCTGGCGGTAAATGTTGCGCGCCTGTTCCGCTTCGCGGGCGTCGCCGGTGGCGTTGGAAAGCGCCTCGTAGGCAATCACCTTGAAGCCGAGCTTGAGCGCCGTGCGCACCATTTCCGCGCAGATCGGCTCCTCGGTGTAGAAGCCGCTGGCCGCGGTGGGATAGCCGCGCGCCTGCAGCTTCGTATCCGTCTGGTACAGCGTCTCGGCGGCGAAGTAGTCGAACCCCTCGGCGCGCAGCTTGGTCAGCAGTTGCACGGTGAGCGTGCGCGTGAGCGCGACGTTGTGCGCCTCGTTGAAAAACACCGCCTGATGGTTTTTGGCCAGCTCGGGTATTGCCTCCAGCGCGGGGCGCGCCGAGTAGCCGGCGCCGAGCGGGGAGGGATGATCGTCCGGCAGCGGCGCCT
>JAJXTX010000314.1 GCA_021783385.1 Pseudomonadota bacterium | reverse complement strand
ACCCATGCCTTTAAGCACAGTCCCGCCGCGCCGCACACAGCTAGGCTTGGATCTTTAAGACCCGCGAGGAAGAACCGTGCGCAAGTCCCTGCAAACGGCGGTGCTGGCCGCCCTGGTGCTGACTGGATTCCACAGCACGGCGGCCGCCGCCGATGCCCACAAGCCACTGCCAGCGAAGGATGCCGCCGCCGACAGCCACGGTTTCCACCTGCCGCCGCTGCCGGCCGATGCGCACGTCAGCCAGTCCACCACGGTGGACGGCAAGACGCTGAAGTACACCGTCACGGTGGGCTCGCTGCCGGTCCGCAACGAGAAAGGCGATATCACCGGCGAAGTGGTGTTCACCGCCTACACCATGCCAGGCAAGGACCGGCCGGTGACGTTCGCGCTCAACGGCGGCCCTGGCGCGTCGTCGGTATACCTGAACTTCGGCGCGATCGGCCCGAAGAAGGTGAACTTCGGCGTCGAGGGCGACAGCCCCTCGCAGCCGGCCACGCTGCACGACAACCCCGGCACCTGGCTGGGCTTCACCGACCTGGTGTTCATCGACCCGATCGGCACCGGCTACAGCCGGGCGCTGGTCGACGACAAGGAGGCCATCAAGGAGTTCTACAGCACCGACAGCGACATCAAGTACCTCTCGCGCATCGTCTTCGACTGGCTGGTGAAGAACGGCCGCATGACCTCGCGCAAGTACCTGGTGGGCGAGAGCTACGGCGGCTTCCGCGGCCCGCGCATCACCGACTACCTGCAGACCCAGCTCGGCGTGGCGATGAACGGCGTGGTGCTGCTGTCGCCCTACCTGGATCCGGCCGCTTCCGATGATCCGAACGTGTCGCCGCTGCCGTGGATGCTCACGCTGCCGTCGATCGCCGCCGCGCACCTGGAACGCGAGCACCAGCTGACCGCCGCCGCGATGGCACCGATCATCGACTACACCCGCACCACCTACGCCAGCGCGCTGATGCAAGGCCGCGCCAACCCGGCCGCCACCGAGGCGATGATCAAGAAGGTCACCGCGCTGACCGGGCTCGATCCGCTGTTCGTGAAGCGCTCCGGCGGGCGGCTGGAAACCCAGGCCTACCTGCGCGAGGTATACCGCGCCGAAGGCAAGCTGGGCAGCCGCTACGACTCCAATGTCACCGCCTGGGACCCGTTCCCGTATGCGCCGCAGCAGGAAACCGGCGATCCGATCCTCAACAGCATCGTCGCGCCCACCACCACCGCGATGGTCAACTTTGTCACCCGCACGGTGGGCTGGAAAGTCGACGGCCGCTACAACGCGCTGAGCTACGCGGTGAACCGCATGTGGCACAAGGACAAGGACGCCAACCTGGGCTCGGTGGCGCAGCTGCGCGAGTCGGTGGCGAACGATCCGGACCTGCACGTGCTGATCGCGCACGGCTGGGACGACCTGTCCTGCCCGTTCATGGCCTCGCTGCTGATCGTCGACCAGATGCCGGCCATGGGTGATCCCGCGCGCGTGCAGGTGAAGGAATATCCCGGCGGCCACATGTTCTATGCGCGCCCCGACAGCCAGGCCGCGCTGACCGCGGACGTGCGCGCGCTGTACGGCGTCAAGTAGCCGCTCGCGCGGATGCTGCGGCCGCCGCCGGCGGGCAGCATCCGCCGGCGGCGGCCGCATCCATCGCGCTCAGCGCTCGCGCCAGTGGCCGCGCACCCACACGTGCGGTTCGTCCCAGTAGCCCGGCACCCACACGCGAGCGTGATAGCCGTCGCGCGGCGGTACCACCACGCAGCCGGTGAGCATGACGCAGCTGCCAAGCACGACCGTGGCGACAAGACAGATCGAGAAGAAACGACGCATGCGGCACTCCTGTAGTGGGGATGTGACGCTGTCAACGCGGTGGCCGGCGCGACCGATGACCGCGCCGGCGACCATCCGATGGCTGGCGTTCATGCAGCCGCCGCCGCGGCGCCGATGCCCCGCGATCAGGCGCTCAACGCGCGCACGGTGGCCCGATAGCGCGCCGCGATGCGCGCCTCGTCGTGATGGCGGAAGTCGCGCACCACCCAGCGGCCGCCGCACATCACGTCGCGCACCAGCGGGGTGTTGCCGGCGAACAGGAAGCTGTCCAGCAGCGAACGGGAGTCGCGCGCGGCCAGCAGCGGCGAGGCCTCGTCCAGCACGATCAGGTCGGCGCGGGCGCCGTGGCACAGCGCGCCGATCGGCAGGCCGGCCGCCTGCGACCCGCCGCGCAGCGCGGCGCGCCACAGCGTGTCGCCCACGCTGGCCGCCGGCGCGCGGGCCGCGATGTTGCGGTGGCCGCTGCGCAGCCGCTGGCCGTATTCCAGCCAGCGCAGCTCCTCCACCGGCGAGACCGAGATGTGCGAATCCGAGCCGATGCCGAGCACGCCGTTCGCATCGAGATAATCGGCCAGTGGAAACAGGCCGTCGCCCAGGTTCGCCTCGGTGGTGGGACACAGCCCGGCCACCGCGCCGCTGCGCGCGAGCTGCGCCGTCTCGGCCGCGGTCAGATGGGTGGCGTGCACCAGGCACCAGCGCGCATCGACCTCGGCGTGCGCGAACAGCCACTCCACCGGCCGCGCGCCGCGGATGGCGAGGCAGTCCTGCACTTCGCCGATCTGCTCGGCGATGTGGATGTGGATCGGGCAGTCCTTTGCCGCCTCGCTCGCCAGCAGCTCGCGCAGCGCGGCCTCCGGCACCGCGCGCAGCGAATGCAGCGCGATGCCCACGCGCAGGTCGTTGCCCTCATGCCGACGCAGCGCTTGCAGCAGCCGCAGATAGCCGTCCACATCGTGGCCGAAGCGGCGCTGGCGCGCACTCAGGGCACGACCGTCGAAGCCGCCACTCATGTACAGCACCGGCAGCAGGGTCAGCGCGATACCGGCCTCGCGCGCGGCCTCGATCAACGCCAGCGACATCGCCTCGGGCCGGGCGTAGGGCGTGCCGTCGGGCTGATGGTGCAGGTAGTGGAATTCGCAGACCTGGGTGTAGCCGGCCTTGAGCATCTCGACGTAGAGCTGGGCGGCAATCGCGCGCAGTGCGTCCGGCCCGATCGCGGCGGCGAACGCGTACATCGTCTCGCGCCAGCTCCAGAAGCTGTCTTCACTCCCGCCCCGCCGTTCGGCCAGGCCCGCCATCGCGCGCTGGAACGCATGCGAATGCAGGTTCGGCATGCCGGGCAGCACCCAGGCGCCGAGCGCCTCGACGACGGCATCAGGCGGTTCGACCAGCCG
>JAJXTX010000313.1 GCA_021783385.1 Pseudomonadota bacterium | reverse complement strand
GGCAGCATGCGGTGCACCACGCTGAAGAAGATCGGCAGCAGCAGGCCGAACGTGCCCAGCTTGATCGCCAGCGTGGCGCAGGCCGGCGGGCCGCCGAACAGATACACCAGAAACGCGACCAGCCCCAGCGTGCCCAGCCCCAGCGCCAGCAGGCAGGATCGCGCGTGATCGTTGCGCTCGCGCGACGCCCGGAACACCTGCGCCAGCGTGTAAAGCCCGCTCAGGTAACCGGCCAGCATCAGGATGAAGCCGCCCTTGAGCAGCCACGGCAGATCCAGCAGGCCCAGATTCGCCAGCACGTAGCCGCCGAACACGGCACCGGCCACCGGCACATAGCGCGCGCGCGGCAGCGCCGGCTGGCTCAGCCAGCGCGGAAACACCGTCAGCAAAAAGCCGAAGATGAAAAGCGGGAACATGCCGTACTGCAGCAGCATCGCATGCGCCCAGCCCGGCGGAATCGACGGCTGCGGCCAGCCGTGCAGCCCGAAGCGCATCCAGGTCAGCTCCAGCGCCCACCACAGCATGCCGAGCAGCACCGCCACCGCACCCGCCAGAAACAGCAGCCGATGCGGCGCCGAGGCCAGCACCGCCGGCAGCTCCGCGAACGTGGCGGGCCTGGCGGTGGAAGAGTGGGAATCACGCATGCTGTCGGCGCCTGACGGGAAATGATCCGGCATGCTGGCACGCTGTTCGCGCCGCCGGCGTGATCCAGGTCAGGCGCGTGCGAGGTCGTTACACGGTCGTTGCCGGAGAGCTTGGCCGTCCGGTGTGGTGCCCGCAGACTGCAACGGACCAGACCCACCCGGAGAGAACCTGACTAACTATTCGGACGCCTCAACGTGTTTCGGTTGATCCCCGAACACCGACGAACCCGACGAATGAACGAGGTCTTCGACTTCGCTGCGCTCAGGGTGAACGGCGCCGATGGCGCACGCGGGCCGCATCCATCACCGCTCCCGCTGTGCATCAATCCGGCAGCAGGGCGTGGCCGATCTTGCGCAGGCCGTCCGGATCCAGCAGCTGCAGTTCGCGCCCTTCGATCGCGATCAGCTTCTGCGCGCCGAAGCGGCTGAGCACGCGGCTCACCGTTTCGGCGGCCAGCCGCAGGTAGTTGGCGATGTCGGCGCGCGACATGCTGAGGCGCAAGCGCGTGCCGGAGAAGCCGCGCATGGCGTGGCGCGCCGTCAGATCCAGCAGGAATGCCGCCACCCGCTCGTCGGCAGCATGGTCGCCGGCCAGCAGCGAAGCGGCACCCAGCTCCTTGCTGAGCATGCGGAACAGGTGCTGCTGCAGGGCGGGAATCCGCGTGGCCAGCGCGCTCATGGCGGGGAACGAGAAGCGGCAGAACCACGCGTTGTCCAGCGCCACTGCATCGCACGGGAAATGTTCCGGATAGATCGCGTTGAGGCCGATCACCTCGCCGGGCAGGTAGAAGCCCAGCACCTGCTCGCGCCCCTCCAGGTCGATCACGCGGGTTTTGACCGTGCCGCCGCGCACCGCGAAGATCGCCCGGAACGGGTCGCCGGTGCGAAACACGTGTTCGCCGGCGCGGAATGGTCCGACGTGTTCGACCAGGCATTGCAGCTCGGCCAGCCCGGGCTTGTTGTAGCCGGCCGCGGCGCAGGCGCTGGAGAACGCGCAGGTGCCGCAGAAAGTCAGCGCGTCGCCCGCATCGCTCAAGTCGACTGCGTCGGCCGCCGGGTCGGGGAGCTCGGATGGACAGGACGGCGGGCGTTTGCGCATACCGGCATGCTGCCGCGTCACGACGAGCAGGTCAAAGCACGCCGTGTCGCAGCCGGCGGTCGCCCGTCATGCTCAGGCATCGTGCCGGGCGGGCGCGACGAGCTGCTCGATGGCACCGAAGATCGAGGCGCCGGCGGCGTCGGTGACGTCGATGCGCAGGCGATCGCCGAACTTCAGGAACGGCGTGCTCGGCTGGCCATCGCGCAGCGTTTCCACCGTGCGCTGCTCGGCCAGGCAGGAGGCGCCCTTGCCGGTGTCCTGGTTGGCGATGGTGCCGGAGCCGACCAGGGTGCCGGCGGTCAGCGGCCGCGTCTTCGCCACGTGCGCCACCAGTTCGGCGAAGCTGAACTGCATGTCGATGCCGCACTCGGCCGCGCCAAACCACGCGCCGTTCAACCAGGTGCGCATCGGCAGGTGCAGCTTGTCGCCCTGCCACGCGTCGCCAAGTTCGTCCGGTGTCACCAGCACCGGCGACAGCGCCGAGCGCGGCTTGGACTGCAGGAAGCCGAAACCCTTGGCCAGCTCGCCCGGAATCAGCGCGCGCAGGCTGACGTCGTTGACCAGACCGATCAGCTGGATGTGCTCGCCCGCCTGCGCCGGGGTCACGCCCATCGGCACGTCGTCGGTGACCACCACCACCTCGGCCTCCAGGTCGATGCCATAGGCCTCGCTGGACACCAGCACCGGATCGCGCGGGCCGAGGAAGCCGGCGCTGGTGGCCTGGTACATCAGCGGGTCGGTGTAGAAGCTGGCCGGCACCTCGGCGCCGCGCGCCCGGCGCACGCGCTCGACGTGCGGCAGGTAGGCGCTGCCGTCGACGAATTCGTAGGCGCGCGGCAGCGGCGCGGCCAGCGCGGTCATCTCCAGCGCAAACGCACCGCTGGCGCTGCCTTCGTTGAGATCGGCATACAGCGCGTTGAGCCGCGGTGCGCTGTTCGACCAGTCGTCCAGCGCCGCCTGCAGCGTCGGCGCGATCCCGCCGGCGCGGACCGCGCGCGTGAGATCGCGGCTGACGACGATCAGCGTGCCGTCGCGGCCGCCCTCCTTGAGACTACCCAGCTTCATGCATTGCTCCGGAAACGGTGTGACGGCCTACGCCGCCGATGGATCGAAATGCTTGCCGATCCCCTGCCAGCACGCATGATAGTTGTGCTGCAGCTGCGGCGACGCCAGCGCCTGCCGCGTGGGACAGATCACCTTGCGCGTCTCGAACATGAAGGCCATGGTGTCGACGATCACGTCGGGCTTCGACAGTTCGGCCGCCGACGCCTTTTCGAACGTCACCGCATCCGGCCCATGCCCGCTCATGCAGTTGTGCAGCGAGGCGCCGCCGGGCACGAAGCCCTCGGCCTTGGCGTCGTACACGCCGGCGATCAGGCCCATGAACTCGCTGGCCACATTGCGATGGAACCACGGCGGCCGGAACGTGTGCTGCGCCACCAGCCAGCGCGGCGGAAAGATCGCGAAGTCGAGGTTGGCGGT
>JAJXTX010000042.1:12253-14422 GCA_021783385.1 Pseudomonadota bacterium | reverse complement strand
GGCGCGCCGGCATATCGCCAGCGTGCGCGTCCAGCGCGAGCGGATGCGCGAGGCGCTTGCGGTGTTGCCCGGCGTGCGCGCGGTGCTGCCGTCGCAGGCGAACTTCCTGGCGGTGCGCTTCCACCATGCCGGCGCGGTCCAGCAGAAACTGCTTGCGGCCGGCATCGTGGTGCGCGACGTGCGTCGCTATCCGAACCTGGCCGATGCGCTGCGCATCACCATCGGCACGCCGCAGGAGAATGCCCGCGTGCTTGCCGTATTGCAGGAGCCCAGCCCATGAGCCGCAAGATCCTGTTCGTCGATCGCGATGGCTGCCTGATCGAGGAGCCGGCCGACCAGCAGATCGACAGCTACGAAAAGCTGGCGCTGCTGCCGGGCGTGATCGCCGCGTTGCAGCGCTTCGTCGGTGCCGGCTACGAGCTGGTACTGGTGAGCAACCAGGACGGCCTCGGCACCGACAGCTTTCCGCAGGCGCATTTTGACGGGCCGCACGCGCTGCTGCTGCGCATCCTTGCCTCGCAGGGCATCCGCTTCCACGAGCAGCTGATCGACCGCAGCTTTGCGCACGAGGGGCTGGACACACGCAAGCCGGGCACCGGCATGCTGCGGCACTATCTCGCCGACGACAGCTGGAGCCGCGCCGCCTCGGCCATGGTCGGCGACCGCGAGACCGACCTGCAGCTGGCAGCGAACCTGGGCGTGCGCGGCCTGCGCGTCGGCCCGCAGGGCCTCGACTGGAATGCGCTGGCGCACCAGCTGCTGGATGCGCCGCGCACCGCCACGGTTCAGCGCAACACCAAGGAAACGCGCATCACGGTGAGCGTGGATCTGGATCGCGTCGCTGAGCCGAAGGCACACACCGGGCTGGGCTTCTTCGACCACATGCTGGAGCAGATCGGCAAGCACGGCGGCTTTGCACTGGAGCTGCAGTGCGACGGCGACACCGAGATCGACGAGCATCACACCATCGAGGACTGCGCGCTGGCGCTGGGACAGGCGCTGAAGCAGGCGCTGGGGGACAAGCGCGGCATCGGCCGCTACGGCTTCACGCTGCCGATGGACGAGTCGCAGGCCAGCGCCGCGCTGGATCTGTCCGGGCGGCCGTACTTCGTGTTCGAGGGCAGCTTTCCGCGCGAGCGCGTGGGCGATGTGCCGACCGAACTGGTGCCGCACTTCTTCCGTTCGCTGTGCGAGACGCTGGGCGCCAACCTGCACCTGAGCGTGCGCGGCGACAACGCCCACCACATGGTCGAGGCCTGCTTCAAGGTCGTCGCGCGCACGCTGCGCCAGGCCCTGCGGCGCGAAGGCAGCGAGCTGCCCAGCACCAAGGGGACGCTGCAGTGAGCGTGGTTCTGGTCGATGCCGGCGGCACCAACATCGGTTCGGTGCGCTACGCGCTGCAGCGGCTGGGCGTGGATGCGGCACTCACTGCGGATGCGGCTGCGATATGCGCCGCCGACAAGGTGATCCTGCCGGGCGTGGGCGCGGCGGCGCCGGGCATGGCGCGGCTGCGCGAACTGGGGCTGGTCGAGCTGCTGCGTTCGCTCACCCAGCCGGTGCTCGGCGTGTGCCTGGGCATGCAGCTGCTGTGCGCGCACTCGGAGGAGGGCAGCACCGAGTGCCTCGGGCTGATTGCTGCGCCGGTGCGCCGCTTCGTCGAGACCGCCGAGCGGCGCGTGCCGCACATGGGCTGGAACACACTGGCCGCGCGCCGGCCGCACCCGCTGCTGGCGGGGTTGGGCGAAGCCGATCAGGCCTACTTCGTGCACAGCTACGCGGTGGCCGTCGGCGAGTACACGCTGGCCACGAGCGACTACGGCGGCGAGTTTTCGGCGGTGATTGCGCGCGACAATTTCCACGGCATGCAATTTCACCCCGAGCGTTCGGCCGCAGTTGGTGCCCGGCTGCTGAGGAATTTTCTCGACCTATGAGCTTTGCGATCATTCCCGCGATCGATCTGCGTGCTGGCCGCGTGGTGCGCCTGCGCCAGGGCGACTACGCGCAGCAGACCACCTACGAAATGCATCCGCTGGCGCTGGCGCAAGGCTATGCCGATGCCGGTGCCACGTGGCTGCATCTGGTGGATCTGGACGGCGCCCGTTCGGGCAGCCTCGACAACCTCAAGGTGATCGAGGCGATCGCCGCCAATGGCATGGCGATCCAGGCCGG
>JAJXTX010000042.1:9890-12153 GCA_021783385.1 Pseudomonadota bacterium | reverse complement strand
GATGGCAAGGTCGTCAAGGGCGTGCGCTTCCGCGATCACGTGGTGATGGGCGAGATCGTCGAGCTGGCGCTGCGCTACCGCGACGAGGGCGCCGACGAGCTGGTGTTCTACGACATCACGGCCAGCCCCGAGGCGCGCAGCGTGGATCGCCAGTGGGTGGAGCGGGTGGCGCGGGTGCTCGACATTCCCTTCTGCGTGGCCGGCGGCATCCGCTCGGTGGAGGATGCCCGTGCGGTGCTGCACGCCGGCGCCGACAAGATTTCGGTGAACTCGCCGGCGCTGGAACGCCCTGAGCTGATCGACCAGCTGGCCGCCGCGTTCGGCGTGCAGTGCGTGGTGGTGGGCATCGACTCGCTGCGCGATGGCGACGGCGAATGGCGCGTGCGCCAGTATACCGGCGACCCGGACAAGACCCAGGCGCTGGCGCGCGGCACGCTGGACTGGATCATCGAAGTGCAGCAGCGCGGCGCCGGCGAGATCGTGCTCAACTGCATGGGCAGCGACGGCGTGCGCGCGGGCTACGATCTCGAGCAGCTGTCGGTGGCCCGCGCGGTGTGCCGGGTGCCGCTGATCGCCTCCGGTGGCGCCGGCGCGCCGGAACATTTCCGCGACGCCTTCAACGAGGCCGACATGGACGGCGCACTCGCCGCCAGCGTGTTTCATTCCCGCACCATCGCCATACCCGAGCTCAAGCGTTATCTGCGCGGGCAGGGCGTGGCGGTGCGCCTGTGAGCCTGAAGGAGAACCGGCGTTGACCACTTCCCGTATCGATCCCGACGCGCTCGACTGGACCAAGGGCAATGGCCTGCTGCCGGCCATCGTGCAGCACTGGCAGAGCGGCGAAGTGCTGATGCTGGGCTACATGAATGCCGCGGCGCTGGCGCAGACGCAGGCCAGCAGGCAGGTCACCTTCTACAGCCGCAGCAAGCAGCGCCTGTGGACCAAGGGCGAAAGCTCGGGCCACGTGCTGGCGCTGAAGTCGATCCGCATCGACTGCGACGCCGACACCCTGCTGCTGCAGGCTGATCCACACGGCCCGACCTGCCACCGGGGCAGCTCCAGCTGCTTCGGCGAGCACGCCGAGGTGCGGCCGCCGCTGGGCTTTCTCGCCGAGCTGGATGCGCTGGTGGCCGCGCGCCATGCGGAGCGCCCGGTCGGCAGCTACACCACCGGCCTGTTCGAGGGCGGCATCCGGCGGATGGCGCAGAAAGTGGGCGAGGAGGGCGTCGAGACCGCGCTGGCCGCGGTGGCGCAGGACGACGCCGAGCTGCTCGGCGAAGCGGCGGATCTGTTGTTCCATCTCACCGTGCTGCTGCGCGCGCGCGGCCTGTCGCTGGCCGATGTGGCGGCGCGGCTGGCCCAGCGCCATCAGGCGCGCAGCAGGACGTGAGCACGGTCTAGGGCGTCAGTGCCACGCTGCTGCTGCTGGCCGGCGTGGCGGCGCTGAACGGTAGCGTTGGTCCCGCCTGGAAGCCCTTGCGCCAGCGCGCCAGCTGTCCGGTGATGCCGCTGCCGATGACGATCTGCGGCTGCGACGGCGTAAGGCCGTCGCGTTTTTCCCAGCCGGCGATTTCGCTGCGCGCCTGCTGGAATGCCGTCACGAAATCCGTGCTGTGGTTCAGGCCATCGACCAGCCAGGCCTTGCCGAAATAGGTGATGTCCGAATCGTTGCCGCAGCCGAACGAGCTGCGGTCGCTGCGGGCTGCAGTCAGCACCAGCGTGCCGGGTCCCTGCAACGGCGGGATGAAGCCGCCCGAATAGCAGGCATTGACCACCACCACCTTCCATCTGAAGCGGTGCTCGGCGAGGATGCCGGCCAGATCCCTGGCTCCGATCTGATCCAGCGGCAGCGGATCCATGTCGACCAGCAGGTCGTGCGCCTCGTCGCCGTGGCTGGTGGCATACAGCATCAGGATGTCCTGATCCGGATGCATCAGCTTGGCCAGCCCGTCCAGCACCAGTTCCAGATTGCTCCAGCTGGCCAGCGGATGGGTGGTCAGGCTGGCCGGATTGTTCTCCAGCACCAGCGTGTGTGCGCTGGCACCGAAGCGCTGCGCAAACAGTCGTGAAGCGTATTCCGCCTCGTTGCGGAACACGTCCTCGGAGCCGTCGCCGGCAAAGGTCACCAGGTACAGGTTGGGCCTGCCGGCGACACGCGGCGTCAGTGCAGCCAGCGCCTGGTGGACCATGCGCGGCTGCGCGTACAGCACCTGCTCCGGCGAGGGCGCGTTGTTCGGCCAATCGTCGGCTGGCTCGTCGTTCG
>JAJXTX010000042.1:2379-9790 GCA_021783385.1 Pseudomonadota bacterium | reverse complement strand
CCAGTGCTGCACCTCGGGCGTGTCGCTGTGGGTTTCGATGAAGGCCGGCAGCTGTTTGCGCGCATGCGGGAACAGCACGTCGCGCACGAAGCTGATCGAACTGGTGGTGCCTTCGATGTCGGTGACGATGGCGCGGATTTCGGTCATGAGGATGTCAGGTAGGGGAACGGATCGTCAGCATAGGCGAAGCATGCGTGATGCCGCGTTGACGGTTGACCGCGGGCGTCGATCAAACCAGTCTGGCGGATGGCTGCATGCGCGGGAAATCCAGCGCGATCTGATCGCCGGTGAACTGCGCCACCCAGCCCTCCTTGTTGGTGAACAACCGGATCGCCACGAAGTAGGGTGACTCGCTCATGTCGAACCAGTGCCGGGTGCCGCCGGGCACGCCGATCAGGTCGCCCTGCTCGCACAGCAGGTCGTAGACCTTGTGGCCGATGTGCAGGGTGAACTGGCCGGAGCCGGCGACGAAGAAGCGCACTTCGTCCTCGCTGTGCGTGTGCTCGCTGAGAAATTTCTGGCGCAGCATCGCGCGATCGGGATGTTCCGGCGTGAGGCTGACGACATCGACGGCCTGATAACCTTGCTCGGCCATCAGCCGGTCGATATCGGCACGATACGCGGCGATCACTTCGGCCTGGCTCGCGCCTGGCGCGACCGGCTGGCTGGCTTCCCACTGCTCGAAGCGAACACCGGCGTGCGCCAGCACCCGCGCGATGTCGGCATGATCGTCATGCACCTCCAGCGCGGTATGCGGCTGTTTCTCGTCGAAGATGCGCAGGCGGCTCATGATGCCCTCAGTATTTTCAGATCCAGTTCGCAGGCCAGCAGGAACTCCAGCGCCTCCAGATGACGGCGCGCCTCGGCCATGTCGTGGCCCCAGGTATAGATGCCGTGGCCGTCGATGAGATACGCATGCAACGGTTTCCCCGTATCCAGCCACTTGTCGATACGGGCGACCAGTTCGGGCATCTGCTGGGTGTTCGGAAAGACCGGAATCTCCAGCACGCTGTCGTGCGTGGCATGGCCGCTGATCGCCTTCTGCAGCTCCCAGCCATGCAGCCGGATCACCCCGGCATCGGCGTACAGCCGGGAGGCCACGCTTTGCGTACGCGAATGGGTATGCAGCACCGCATGCACGTGCGGCCAGCGCCGATACAGCTGGGTATGCAGGGCCGTTTCCGCGCTGGGCCTGGCCGCACTGCCAACGGCATTCCCCTGCATGTCGACCAGCATGATGTCGTCGCGACCGAGTCGGCCCTTGTCGCGGCCGGATATGGTGATCGCCGCATGATCCGCACCCATGCGCATCGAGAAGTTGCTGCTGGTGGCCGGCGTCCAGCCCAGCGCCGAGAGCTCACGCGCCGTTTCCGCGATGGTGTCCGCGCTCGACTCGAACAGGTTGGCGGGTATCGTGGCAGGTAGTTGCTGGCTCATCTTTGGCCGTCCAAATGACGCATGACTATAGCATGTGGCCATGCGGCATCCGGCCCGGATGAGATCCATTCTCGCAAGTCAGGCAGGATTGGGACGAGCGGCGTAACATCAGCGGGAGTTCGGCGCAGAGCGTGCCGGATCCCTGACTGATGGAGGCTTGTCCATGTCGAACGAGAAAGAAGTCGAATCGCGTCGCCGGTTTCTCAAGGTGGCTGCCGGCACGGCCGCTATGGCTGCGGTGATGGGCGGCATGCCGCGCTACGCGCGAGCGGCTGATCTGCCGCCGCTGACCGATGCCGATCCGACGGCCAAGGCATTGGGCTATGTCGAGGACGCGAGCAAGACCACCAATCCCAAGCACGTTGCCGGCGCCGACTGCAGCAACTGCCAGTTTTACAGCGGCGGCCCCACCGGTCGCGGCCCATGCCAGCTGTTTCCGGGCAAGTCGGTCAATGCGAAGGGCTGGTGCGTTTCGCACGCGGCCAAGAAGGCCTGACGCAGCTTCTTCTGCTTTCGCCACAAGCAAAAAAGCCGGCAGTGAGCCGGCTTTTTTGCGTGCTTGTGTTGCAGCGAGGCTGGTGCTCCTGTCGCTGCATCGGAATGGGTTGGCGCGCCGGATGGCACTGTGCTGAAAGTGCTGCCCGGACGCGTCAGGCTGAGGAGCTGATCCACCTGACGCGCCGGGCGGCGATCCGGGGCCCACTGCCAAGTGATCAACCCGCGGACTGAGGATGATACTCCCGAGTTTTGCGAATGGGCGATCGCCGGTCCAAATTCTGTTGAAAAAATCTCGTTAAATATAATAAAAACAATTACTTGAAACTCTATTCTCAGTTGAAAATGAGAAATTCGACGACGATTCAATTGTCGTGATGGTTTCGATGGAAATGGTGATATTTGGCGAAATTTCTATCATGTTTTCGGAAGATAAGAGAAATTCACGTTTTTTCCATCAAGGACTGTTCCCGACGCAGCAGGCTGTGCCGACGACCGTAGCCGAAGTAGATGGTCATGCCGATCACCGTCCAGATCGATAGCAGCAACCACTGATACCAGTTTTCCCAGTACAGCAGGGCCACGCAGCTCAGTACGCCCAGCACGCACGTGACCGGCGCCCATGGCACGCGGAAAGTACGCGGCAGCTCGGGTCGCGTCTTGCGCAGGATCAGCACGCCGGCACACACCGCCACGAAGGCAATCAGCGTGCCCATCGAGACGAGATCGCCCAGGATGTCGAGCGGAAACACTGCCGCCAGCGCGGCGATCCCTATACCGGTGATCACCGTGTTGATGTGCGGCGTGTGGTAACGCGGATGGATCCGCGCGAATACCGGAGGCAGCAGGCCGTCGCGGCCCATGATCATGAAGATGCGCGGCTGGGCAATCACCATCACCAGAATCACCGATGACAGGCCGATCAGGGCGCCCACCTCGACCACCCAGCGCAGCCAGCCCAGTTCGGGGTGGGCGCGGACCGCCGTGACCACCGGCTCGGCGGTATTGAGCTGGGCGAAAGGCAGCAGGCCGGTGATCACCGCAGCGATGCCGATGTAAAGCACTGTGCACACGGCCAGTGAGGTCAACGTGGCGATCGGCAGATCGCGCTGCGGGTTCTTCGCTTCCTGCGCCGCGGTCGAGGTGGCCTCGAATCCTATGTAGGCGAAGAACACCAGCGTCGAAGCGCGCATGATGCCTGCCCAGCCGAATTTCTCCGGCCCCTGGCTTGCCGGGATGAACGGGTGCCACAGCGCCGGGTTCACGTAATGCCAGCCGGCCGCGATGACGATGATGATCAGCCCGACCTTGAGGATCACCATCGCCAGATTCGCGCCGCTGGATTCCTTGATGCCGACATAGCACAGCCAGGTCAGCGCCATCACGATCGCCACGGCGGGCAGGTTGAACAGCGCGCCGGTGGTGACGATGTGGCCGTCGGTGTAGGCCAGCGGAGCATTGGTCAACACCGCCGGCAGGTGCAGTCGGATCGGTATGCCCCAGCGCGCGAACTGGGTGGAGATGTCGTCCAGCAGGCTGACGAAATAGCCGGTCCAGCTCACTGCCACCGCCGACGCCGAGACGCCGTATTCGAGCACCATGTTCCAGCCGATGAACCAGGCCACCAGTTCGCCCAGCGTGGCATAGGCGTAGGAATACGAGCTGCCGGACATCGGAATCAGGGTGGCAAATTCGGCGTAGCAAAGCGCGGTGAAGCTGCAGCACACGGCCGCGATCACGAAGGCAAGGATGATCGCCGGTCCGGCATGCTCGGCCGCAGCCTGGCCGGTGATCACGAAGATGCCGCCGCCGATCACGGCGCCGATGCCGAGTGCCGTGAGTCCCCACGGTCCCAGCGTCCGCTTCAGGGCCGGGCCGTGGGCATTGTCGGCTTGCGAAAAGTCGGTCTTGCGGGCGAGCAGCTGTTTGAGCATGGGCAATCCGGAAATGACGCCAGCACGGTGGTCACCGTGCCGGTTGATGGATCAGGCAATCGTGCAGAGGCGTCAGCCGGGCTCGGTGCCGTTGGCCAGATGGCTCTTGCGATAGCCGTACAGGTAGTACACCACCAGACCGATGGCCGCCCAGCTGAAAAACAGCGTGAGCGTGTAGCCGCTCAGATTGAAAAACAGCAGCAGGCAGCCAAGCACGGCAAGCGGGCAAATGACCCACACCAGCGGCGTGCGGAACGGGCGCGGCCGCTCCGGCTGCTTGACCCGCAGCACCATCACGCCGATGGCCACCATGATGAAGGCGAACAGCGTGCCGGAATTGGTGATGTCGGCCAGGAGGCCGACCGGAAACAGCGCCGCAAACAGCGACACAAATACGCCGGTGATGATGGTGAGGATGTGCGGCGTGTGGAAGCGCGGATGCACGGTCGAAAGAAAGTTGGGCAACAGGCCGTCGCGCGACATGGTGAAGAAAATGCGCGACTGGCCGTAGATCATCATCAGGATCACCGACGGCAGTGCCAGTGCGGCGGCCAGTCCGATCAGCGAACCCATCGTGTTGTGGCCGATCAGCACCATCACATGGGCCAGCGCGTCCTTGCTGCACACCAGCGCCTGCGATCCGGCACAGGCCGCGGCCATCGCCGGCGTGCCGGGCTGCAGTGCGGCACCGTTGGGGCCAAGCATGGGCTGTGCCCCGACCGATCCGACCGCGCCGTAGCTGACCAGCAGATAGAAGATGGTGCAGATCACCAGCGAGCCGAGCAGGCCGATCGGGATATTGCGGTTCGGATTCTTGGTCTCCTCGGCCGCGGTGGAAACCGCATCGAAGCCGACATAGGCGAAGAAGATCGACGCCGCCGCACCGAGTACGCCGACGCCGCCGAACGGGCTGCCCCATCCATTGGGCACGAACGGCACGAAGTTGGATGATTTCACCGCCGGCACCGCCACCACGATGAAGGCGGTCAGCGCGGCGATCTTGATCGCTACCAGCACCGCATTCACCTTGGCCGACTTCGAGGTGCCAATCACCAGCAGCACGGTGATCACCAGGGCGATCAGGAAGGCCAGCAGGTTGAAGCTGCCGCCATCCATCGGTCCGGTGCGCAGGAACGCCGGAATCGCATAGCCGGCGCGACCAAGCAGGCCGTTCATGTAGCCGGACCAGCCCACCGACACGGTCGCCGCCGCAATCGCGTATTCAAGCACCAGCGCCCAGCCGACCACCCACGCCGGGCCCTCGCCGAGCACGCCGTAGGTGTAGGTATACGCCGAACCCGCGACCGGGATCATCGAGGCCAGCTCGGCATATGCCAGTGCGGCCAGTGCGCATACGGTCGCCGCGATCACGAAGGCAATCATCATGCCGGGGCCGGCTTTCTGGCCGGCTTCTGCCGTCAGCACAAAAATGCCGGTGCCGATGATGGCGCCGACGCCCAGCAGGGTGAGCTGGATGGGACCGAGCTGGCGTTTCAGGCTTTTCTTTTCAGCGGTGGCAAGAATCTGGTCGAGCGGCTTGACGCGCTTGAAAAGCATGTGGTGATTCCCCGTGGAAACGAACGCCGGTATTTGAATGCTGTGCGAGCGGCACGCCAGCCGAAAACTTGACGAGTAACCATAGCGGAGCCTTTCCGGGCGTACAAGCCGCTGTGCCGCATAGAATGCCGCGTGCCCATCCCGTCGGACCGATCCTGGCCATGCAGATCGAAACGCTCGAACATGCCCTGCGCCAGTACGGCAATACGCCGTCAGGCCGACCCGATGCCGAGCTCTTCCGCGAGTTCCTGCATTCGGCGTCGCAGGTGTTCGAGCGCAACCATGCGAGCGGGCACTTCACCGGTTCGGCATGGCTGGTCAGCGCGGATGGCACGCGCGTGCTGCTGACCCATCACCGCAAGCTCGATCGCTGGCTGCAGCTCGGTGGCCACGCCGACGGCGAGATGGACCTGGCGCAGGTGGCGCTGCGCGAAGCGGGCGAAGAATCGGGGCTGCGCGATCTGCGCGTCGAGCCGACGATCTTCGATCTCGATCGCCACCGCATTCCGGCCCGTGCCAGCGAGCCGGAGCACTGGCATTACGACGTGCGTCATGTGGTCCGCGCCGATGCGGACGAGCGCTTTGTGATCAGTCACGAATCGCATGCGCTGGCCTGGCGACCGGTGCTGGAGGTGGCGAATGACGCCACCCTCGACGCCTCGCTGCGCCGGATGGCCCACAAGTGGCTGGTGCGCTCCTAGCCATCTTTTGCGGGGGCCGGGTGCACGTGCCCGCACCGGGAGCAGGTGCGCGCGTCACGCGAACCGTAGAAGCGCTCGAACACCGGCGGGAAATCGCGCTCGATGCTGTCGAGCACGAAGTACTCCTCGTACAGCTTGTGGTTGCAGCGCTCGCAGAACCACAGCAGGCCATCCCGTTCACCGCTGACGCGGCGCCGCTCGATCACCAGCCCGATCGACGCCGGCATGCGCTGTGGCGAGTGCGGCACCCGCGGCGGCAGGTAGAACAGCTCGCCGGCACGGATGGGAATGTCGCGCGCCACGCCATCGTCCTGCACCTTCAGCACCATCTCGCCTTCCAGCTGGTAGAAGAACTCCGGACCTTCGTCGTGGTGATAGTCGCTGCGCGCATTGGGACCGCCCACGATCATGACGATGAAGTCGCCGTCGACGATGCACTTGTTGCCGACCGGCGGCTGCAGCAGGTGACGGTGTTCGTCGATCCAGCGTTGCAGATCGAGCGGGGGCGACAGGGCCATGGCGTTAGCTCGGCAGGAATCCGCAATCACCTTAGCGCCGTCACCACGGTCGTGGCAAAAAAGAGCCGCCCCGACGGAAGTCTCGGGGCGGCCAGGCCTGGCGGGAGAGTGCCCGGCGAATTACGGCATCAGCACCTTGTCGATCACGTGGATCTCGCCGTTGGACTGCTTCACGTTGGCGATGGTGACGTGCGCCACATTGCCCTTGTCGTCGGTGATCGCCACGCCCTTGGCATCCTTGCTGAAGGTCAGCGAATCGCCCTCGACGGTCTTCAGGGTAGCCTTGCCGCCGCCCTGCTTGATGTCCTTCAGCAGGTCGGCCGAGGTGATGTTGCCGGGCACCACGTGGTAGGTGAGGATCTTGGTCAGGGTGGCCTTGTTCTCGGGCTTCAGCAGGGTCTCGACGGTGCCGGCGGGCAGCGCGGCGAACGCCTCGTTGGTCGGCGCGAACACGGTGAACGGACCGGGGCCGGACAGCGTGTCTACCAGGCCGGCGGCCTTCACGGCCGCCACCAGGGTGGTGTGATCTTTTGAGTTGACCGCGTTCTGGATGATGTTCTTCGACGGATACATCGCCGCGCCACCGACCATCACGGTCTTGTCCATGTGCATCGAGCCCATCTCGCCGGCCATCGCCATCGGCGCGGCCACGGCCGCCAGTGCGAGGGACAGACCAAGGGTGAGGGCGCGGATGCGTTGAGTGATCTTCATGAGGTTCTCCATCATTTTCCGCTTCGCGGATTGGAAGCGTGTGGAGATACGGCATGAA
>JAJXTX010000042.1:0-2279 GCA_021783385.1 Pseudomonadota bacterium | reverse complement strand
CGCGGCCACGGCCGCCAGTGCGAGGGACAGACCAAGGGTGAGGGCGCGGATGCGTTGAGTGATCTTCATGAGGTTCTCCATCATTTTCCGCTTCGCGGATTGGAAGCGTGTGGAGATACGGCATGAATTCGCGGCCGGATGCAGCCCGCGTGGGAACGGTTCAGCAGGGCGGTAGCTCAGCGCTTGTGAAGAAAACCACCTCCTGTGGTTTTCTCTTCCATCGCGAGTCCGGCGCATGTCCGGACTCGCTCACGCGGATCAGGCACGTACGTGCCCGATCCGCGACCGGCCATCCCTGGCCGGTCCGAGAGGTTGAATAGTCACAGCCTCTCAGACCTCCAGCGTCGCCAGGTCGCCCTTTTCCTCCAGCCAGGCCTTGCGATCGCCGGCGCGCTTCTTCGCCAGCAGCATGTCCATGAGCTTTGCGGTGCCGTCGTCGTCGCCAATGGTCAGCTGCACCAGCCGGCGCGTGTCCGGATGGATGGTTGATTCGCGCAGCTGCGGCGGGTTCATCTCGCCCAGGCCCTTGAAGCGGGTGGTGCTGACGGCGCCCTTCATCTTCTCGCGCTCGATCCGCTGCAGCATCGCCGCCTTCTCGCTCTCGTCCAGGCAGTAGAACACCTGCTTGCCGACATCGACGCGGAACAGCGGCGGCATCGCCACGAACACGTGGCCCTCGCTCACCAGCGTGGGGAAATGCCTGAGGAACAGGGCCGAGAGCAGGGTGGCGATATGCAGGCCGTCGGAGTCGGCGTCGGCCAGGATGATCACCTTGCCGTAGCGCAGGCCGGAGAGGTCGTCCTTGCCCGGATCGCAGCCGATCGCGATGGCAAGGTTGTGCACTTCCTCCGACGCCAGCACCGAACCGGATTCGACCTCCCAGGTGTTGAGGATCTTGCCGCGCAGCGGCAGGATCGCCTGGAATTCCTTGTCGCGCGCCTGCTTGGCGCTGCCACCGGCAGAGTCGCCCTCGACCAGGAACAGTTCGGTGCGACTGAGGTCGGTGGCGGTGCAGTCGGCCAGCTTGCCGGGCAGCGCCGGGCCCTGGGTGATCTTCTTGCGCACCACCTGCTTGGCCGCCTTCAGGCGCGCGCTGGCGCGCTCGATCGCCAGCTGGGCGATGCGTTCGCCCAGCTCCACGTGCTGGTTCAGCCACAGGCTGAAGGCATCGTGGATCACGTTCTCGACCATGCCGGCGGTCTGCCGCGAGGACAGCCGCTCCTTGGTCTGGCCGGCGAACTGGGGGTCCTGCAGCCGCGTCGACAGCACGAACGCCAGCCGTTCCCACACATCCTCCGGCGCCAGCTTGACGCCGCGCGGCAGCAGGTTGCGGATGTCGCAGAACTCGCGCACGGCGGTAGTCAGCCCGGTGCGCAGGCCGTTGACGTGGGTGCCGCCCTGCGCGGTGGGGATCAGGTTGACGTAGCTCTCCTGCACCAGCTCGCCTTCGGGCAACCAGGCCAGCGCGACCTCCAGGCCTTCCACGTCGCGCGCCATGCGGTGCACGAACAGCTCGTTCGGCAGCGCCTCGGCGCCGTCGAGCTCGCCGCGCAGGTAATCGCGCAGGCCGTCCTCGTAGTACCACTCGCTGACTTCGCCGCTGGCTTCGTCGGTGAGCTTCACGCTGAGCCCGGCGCACAGCACAGCCTTGGCGCGCAGCAGGTGCTTGAGCCGGTGCAACGAGATCTTCGGCGAGTCGAAGTATTTCGCTTCCGGCCAGAAGCGCAGCGTGGTGCCGGTGCGCTTCTTCGGTACGCTGCCGATGATCTCCAGCTCGCCGAGCTTGTCGCCGTGCGCGAACGCCATGCGGTACTCGTAGCCGTCGCGGCGGATCGTCACCTCGACCCGCTCGGACAGCGCATTCACCACCGATACGCCCACGCCGTGCAGGCCGCCAGAAAAGTTGTAATTCTTGCCGCTGAACTTTCCGCCCGCGTGCAGCCGGGTCATGATCAGCTCGACGCCGGAGACGCCTTCTTCCGGATGGATGTCCACCGGCATGCCGCGACCGTCGTCGCTCACTTCCACCGAGCCGTCGGCGTGCAGCACCACCTCGATGGTTTTCGCGTGGCCGGCCAGCGCCTCGTCCACCGAGTTGTCCACCACTTCCTGCGCCAGATGATTCGGGCGCGTGGTGTCGGTGTACATGCCTGGGCGGCGCTTGACCGGATCCAGGCCGGAAAGGACTTCAATGTCGGCGGCGTCGTAGCGACTGCTCATGCGTGTGTTTCGGGTAGGCAAAGACAAGCAAGCATGGGGCGCGCGGGCCGGCAGGGTCA
>JAJXTX010000041.1:2627-14444 GCA_021783385.1 Pseudomonadota bacterium | reverse complement strand
CTGGGCCTGATGGTGCTGGGCCTGTTCGCCTGCGTGTGGCTGGCCGCGCGCATCTATCGCACCGGCATCCTGATGTTCGGCAAGAAGCCCGGCTGGCGCGAACTGTGGCGCTGGATCCGCGCCTGACCGCGCATGCCACGCACGCCTGTGCGCGATCGCTTTTTTGTGGGAGCGACTTCAGTCGCGATGCCTTTGCCTTGATGCAGCATCAGAGCAAGAGCATCGCGACTGAAGTCGCTCCCACAGGCCATTCGCGCACAGGGTGCGCTCCTACAAGGGCGATCCCCGCGCTGCGCTGTCGAACAGGTCGCTCTGCGCGCGGTAGCTGTCGCGCTCGACGAAGCCGGACAGGCCCACGCCGACCAGCCGATAACGGCTGTCGGCCGGACGCTCGACGCGCTCGCGCAGCGCGCAGGCGATGTCGGCCAGTTCGCCGGCTGATTGCGGCCGCTGCGGCGGCGTGAGGCTGCGCGTGAGCGTGTGGAAGTCAGCGGTTTTCAGCTTCAGCACCACGGTGCGGGCGACGCGCTGGCTTTCCTTGAGGTATCCGGCCCAGGTCTTTTCGGCGAGGCGGCGGATGTGCGGTTCGAGTTCGTCGATGGTGAGATCGTGCTCGAAGGTGTCCTCGGCGGAAATCTGCAGCGTCGGGCGCTCCGGCTGCACGGCGTGCTCGTCGATGCCGCGGGCCAGCTCGTGCAGGCGCCGGCCCCAGCGGCCGAAGCGCCGCTCCAGATCCGCCAGCGCATGCTCGCGCAGTTCGCCCACGGTGGTGACGCCGAGGAGCGCCAGCTTCGCCTCCATCACCTTGCCCACGCCGGGCAGCCGCGCCACCGGCAGTGGCGTGAGGAACGCCTCGACCTGCGGCGGACGGATCACGAACAGACCGTCGGGCTTGCGCCAGTCCGAGGCGATCTTGGCCAGAAACTTGTTCGGCGCCACCCCGGCCGAGGCGGTGAGCTGCGTCTGCGCGTGGATCGCTGTGCGGATCGCCTCGGCGGTGGCGGTGGCCGAGGCGAGGCCGCTCTTGGTCACGGTGACATCGAGGTAGGCCTCGTCCAGCGAGAGCGGCTCGATCAGGTCGGTGTGCTGCGCGAAGATCTCGCGGATCTGCCGCGACACCGCCTTGTAGCGCGCGAAATCCGGCGGCACGAACACCAGCTGCGGGCACAGCCGCTCCGCGCGCAGCGCCGGCATCGCCGAGCGCACGCCGAACACGCGCGCCTCGTAGCTCGCCGCACATACCACCGAGCGCGCGCCCCGCCACGCCACCGCCACCGGCCTGCCGCGCAGCGCGGGATCGTCGCGCTGCTCCACCGACGCGTAGAACGCGTCCATGTCGACATGGAGGATCTTGCGGGGTGGGGTGGGCACGCGAACAGCCGGGGCAGGTACGGCCGCCATTCTAGGGCGATGCGACGCGCGCGGCGATCGACCGGCATTCGCTGCGGCGCGCGGCATCACGCGAGATTCGCGACGCGGCGGCTACCGTGACGCCCTTCCTGATTTCCGCGGCACGGAGCAATCGCATGAAGATCCTGATGGTGCTGACCTCGCATGACCGCCTCGGCGATACCGGCGAGAAGACCGGCTTCTGGCTGGAGGAATTCGCGGGGCCGTATTACGTGTTCAAGGATGCCGGCGCGCAGATCGTGCTGGCTTCGCCCAAGGGCGGCCAGCCGCCGCTGGACCCCAGGAGTGATGCGCCGGCCGCGCAGACGGCCAACACCGCGCGCTTTCGCCAGGACGCCGAGGCCAGCGCCGCGCTGGCCGCCACGCACAAGCTGGCCGAGGTGGCCGGTGGCGACTACGACGCGGTGTTCTATCCCGGCGGCCATGGCCCGTTGTGGGATCTGGCCGAGGATCGCGATTCGATCCGGCTGATCGAGGCGACCCTCGCCGCGGGCAAGCCGCTCGGCGCGGTCTGCCACGCGCCCGGCGTGCTGCGCCATGCCAAGGCCGCCGACGGCACGCCGCTGGTCAAGGGCAGGTCGGTCACCGGCTTCACCAATACCGAAGAGGCGGCGGTGGGCCTGACCAAGGTGGTGCCGTTTCTGGTCGAGGACATGCTCAAGGCCAACGGTGGCACATATTCCAAGAAGGGCGACTGGCAGTCGTACGCGATCACCGACGGCAAGCTGGTGACCGGCCAGAATCCGGCCTCCTCCGAAGCGGCAGCCGCGGCCGTGCTGGCGCTGCTGCGCTGACGGCGCCGCGCATGCGGACATGAGGGCCAGCCCCGTCGCAGCCATTGCAAACCAGACCAGTGCAGCGCCCGCCGCGGCGCCGGCGCTGGCCGCCTTTGTGGACGCGCCGGACTACCCCTGCCTGGGCGCCAAGGCGGCGTTCGCGCGGCAGTCGGTGCAGCTGATCGAAGCGGGCAACATGGAGGACGCGCAGCACGACGAGGCGATCGTCGCGGCGCTGCAGCGCTTTGCCGTCGAGGCGCCGGCCGACGCCGTGTTCGTCAGCGCCGTGGTGCTGTTTGCGCCGGGGCGCACGCTCACCGAGGCGGCGTTCGAGCGGGCGCTGTGGCAGCGGCTGCAGGCGCTGCATGCGCTCGACCGGCAGCAGTTCGGCTGGGACCCGCAGGTAAGCAGCGACCCCGCCTCGGCGCATTTCAGCATGAGCCTGGGCGGCAAGGCGTTCTACGTGGTGGGGCTGCATCCGGGCGCGAGCCGGCCGGCGCGGCGCTACCGCCAGCCAGCACTGGTGTTCAACCTGCACAGCCAGTTCGAGCAGCTGCGCGCGGACGGGCGCTACCAGAAACTGCGCGAGACGATCATCAAGCGCGACCTCGCCCACGCCGGCTCGGTCAACCCGATGCTGGCGATGCACGGCAAGGGCCCGGAGGCGCCGCAGTACAGCGGTCGCCGGGTCGAGGCCGACTGGGTCTGCCCGTTCCATGCGCAGGCGCCGGGAGCGCGCGGGTGATCGCCACGATTGCACCGCGCAGCGGGGTGGCGTTCGAGCTGCGGCGCGGCCAGCAGCTGAAGGTGATCGACCCCGAGGGCGAGCAGGTGGCCGACCTGGTGGCGTTCAACCGGCACGATACCGGCGAGGCGATCTCCTCCGGCCGCAGCATCGACTACGCCAGCCGGATCTACCTCAGTACCGGCGATCCGCTCTACTCCAACCGCAGCAGCGTGCTGCTGCGCATCGTCGAGGACACCGTCGGCCGCCACGATTTCCTGCTGTCGCCGTGCTCGGCGGAGATGTTCCGCATCCTCTACGGCGACGCCCAGCCGCATCGCGGCTGCTTCGGCAACCTGGCCGCGGCGCTGGCGCCGTACGGCATCGCGCCCGATGCGATCCCCACCGCGTTCAACATCTTCATGAACGTGCCGGTGGACGCGGCCAGCGGGGTGATCCGGGTGGAGCCGCCGCTGAGCCGCGCCGGTGACTACATCGTGTTCGAGGCGCAGATGGATCTGCTGATCGGCCTCACCGCGTGCTCCGCCGGGCAGTCCAACAATTTCGCCTACAAGCCGATCCGCTACCAGGTGCTCGGCGCATGACTGCGCCCGTCGCCGGCGCACGGGCTGCTGCGCTCACGCCGCCGTCCGACGCGCGCGCCATCGGCACGATGGAGCGCATCCCGAAATGGCTCAACCTGGTGCCGATGGTGCTGCAGTGGTGCTGGCTGGGGCTGCGCCACGGCAGCCTCACGCTGCCTTCGGCGGCCAATCCGCGGATCACGGCCGGTGGCCTGGTCGGCGACACCAAGTCGGAATACTTCGCCGGCATGGGCCCGCATGCCCGTGCGCGCGTGGCGTCGTACGCGCTGCTGCGGGTCGACGGCGCCGACGTGCTGGCCGCCGCGCTGTCGGCGCTGCGTGCGGCAAGCCTCGCGTTTCCGGTGGTGGCCAAGCCCGACCTCGGCTGGTGCGGTTTCGGCGTGCGCCGGATCGACGACGCGCTGGATCTCGCCGACTACCTGGCGCGCTATCCGCGCGGCGAAACGCTGATGCTGCAGCGCTATCTGGACCAGCCCGGCGAGGCGGGCCTGTTCTACGTGCGCCATCCGGACCAGCCGCGCGGACGGCTGCTGGGCATCCTGCTGCGCCACTATCCGCAGGTCATCGGTGACGGCGTGCGCAGCGTGGCGCAGCTGGTGGCGGCCGACCCGCGGCTGCAGCGCGCGGTGCAGCACCCGCACGAGCACCAATGCCGCTACGACCCCGACGAGGTGCCTGCCAGCGGCGACAGCGTGAGGCTGTCGCTGATCGGCTCGACCCGCGTCGGCGGCCGCTACGAGGACGGCTCGGCGTCCGCCACCGAGGAGCTGACCGCCGCGGTGGAGGCGATCGCGCGCGACATGCCGCAGTTTCACATCGGCCGTTTCGACGTGCGCTACCGCAGCCTGGCTGAGCTGCGCGCCGGCCGCTTCACCATCATGGAAGTCAACGGCGCCGGCTCCGAGGCGGTGCACGCTTGGGATCCGAAATACTCGGTGGCACAGGTCTACCGCATGGTGTTCGCCAAGCAGCGCGAGCTGTTCGCGCTGAGCGCGGCGATGCGCGCGCGCGGCCATCGGCCGATCGGCATGCTGGCGCTGGCGCGGCACCACCTGCGCCAGCAGCGGCTGATCCGCCGCTATCCACCGTCGAACTGAGCCGGCCGACGAACCGCCGGCCGCCAGCCAGTTGCTGATTCCCTGCGTCGAACCTGACTGCCATCGCCAGCGGAGCTGACGAGGCTTGTCAGTTCAATTGGCCACCCTGTCGACAGGCAGACATCGGCCAGAAGCGGACACTTGATTTTGGAATTAGCTGTGCAGCTTTACGAGAAGCTGTTCATGGGCATGAATTAGATGCCGAACACATAGATCCGCCACGAACGCCATAGATGCATATCTATCAATTTCCGCGGGAGAACTGACGTCAAGTGTCCCACTATCCGTTGCAAAGTGAGCCACCGCATTACGGAAATGCTTGGCTAGTACGTTGTCATAGAGCCACTTGATCGTTCTTCCTATGTGTTTTTTGAGATTCGAAGGTAAATAAGGGTCATCTGGAACAAGGTCGCTCGAGGTGGTAACAATTACCCCTTTTTCTTTTAGCTTCCTCACAAGACGACCCCGCGTTTTACCAAACAGCTCCTCCATGATTTTGTACATACAAAGAAATCGATAGAATTCGCTGGTTGAGTTTTTTGCCTCCCGATACATTGCATATATCGGCTTCATTTCTACGTACAAATTGTCGACATAGTCCTTGACTATGCTTCCCTTATAGGGTGCACTAAACGCGAAGTAGGTCGACTGATGTTTTTGATCAAATGTCCTTATTGTCGTGATGACAATGGGTACGTTGTAGACATAGGAAAGGTGGTCGAGTCCGATACTCGCTGCCTTCAAAAACATTTCCTTTGCTTCGCGTGCGCTTGATGCTATGCACTCGAATTCTAAAGCACCCATCTCACCCGACTTTGCTGGTTTAACCACAAAGGAGCCAAGCGGTGTGTCGAAATGTTGTTTGATCACGCCAAGATTGATTTTTAAATAGCACGATCCATCATCAGGACCAAATCCACCGTCAATGTGTCCAGCGTGTCCAACTATGGTTGGTTGTTTCGAAAGCAATCCCGTAACAACGAAATTGCGAAGCGAGCCGTCGACGACGGCGGCGGCCGGATCATCGCCATGGTTTCTAAAGATGGGAACAACGTGAAGAAAAAGCGGCGACCCCGGCATGTAGCCTTCCTCAAGATGCATGGCCACCTGTGGATCCTGCGTGATCGCTATCGGCTTTGGTTGTTCGTCACTTGACATGTTCTTACCTCATGGTGTCCGTTTCGGTTGAAAAAAGACCAAAGGAGGTAGGCGGCAATGCCACTTGATCGGAGCTCATGTAGCAACGTCAGGCTCTGCTACCAGCTTCCCCGCGGGACCTTTTTGGAACTTGAGTCTCACGCGATGACCGGCGCCGCTCCCAGCGACGTAGAGAATCAAGAACAGGTAGCCGTCCTTGGCCATGCGCACGATGTCGTCGCTCTGTATAGCCATGCCAATCCACTGATCGCCGACCTCGAATCGATAAGGGATTGGCCGGGCCTCGGAAGGTGTCGAAATTATGAACGCTTGTCTGTGCTTCCGCCTGATCACATATGCGCGAAACCACGAATCGAAATACATCGCGCCGAGATTGACAATCGTTGTTGGCCGGTCTCCCACATTCACAGCCGTGATGGTCACGTACGTTCTTTGGTCAGGATAGGGGCCACCCAATAATTTCATGTCCATCGATGCAGAAAGATCGATCTTCGCTCCCGACGACAGCCACTTGTAGACATCCCATCCAAACAGGAATGTGGAGATGATTGCCGCGTACGCAGCGATGCTGATCGTCCATAGTTCGTTCGCCGTGAAGTTATATGGCGCGGTCGCTGGCGCCAGCGCTGCGAGTATCAGCATAACCTCCCCCTATTTATGTCTGCTATGGGTCGAAATCGGACACTGCCTGATGGTCCCAATGTATCGCACTCCAGATCACCCGCTTGGTCAAAAACCATCGACAGGTTCGACTCTTGATTGTTTCATCAAAACCGGGGCTTCGGGTCTCGGCTGGGGGTGCGGGTCGACGAAAACCATAATCTCAGACACGCAGCTTGCGTCGTTGAGCTGGCTGATCGGATAAAGGGCCGGTTGCACAGGAATAGTGACTTCAAAGGTTGCCGTGACGTACTTCCGACTGCCGTACTCGTGGTCGAAGTCCAGTGCATGTGCGTAAGGCGCGGGGTCGGGTGGTGGTGAATATTTCAGGTCGTAGCGCCTGATCGCACCTTTTGCATTAATGCAGGTGTTGGGGGCAAGAACCAAATCAAGGCGCAAGAGAGCATCCGAGTTCTCCATGGTCCCTACGTCTAGCTGTTCTATGCCTGGCTCTGCAAAAGCATGGAATCGAAGCCCCTGGCCCACCCGAACTCCTCTGTCCGCAACACGGAAAATGCCAAGAATGTCTTGACCCGTGAGTGATCGTCCTTGACCGAGTACTTGGGTGAGCAGATCCAGTTTGTGGAGGATGAAAGGGTTGTCGGCCGCATGGACGGGCGAAACAAGGATCAGACCTAACGCGAGCAAGAGTGTTCGGTCACCGCGGATCATGCGCTCCTCCTGTATTGAGTGCTTTGCCCTTAAATGTGCGCCTTGGGTCGGTCTCTGCCCGTCGCAGCTTGCTCGGCCGTCGGCGCGCCCACAAGGGTAGGCACCGGCCACCAGCTGCCGGTCGCTCGATGCCTGTCAAGTAACGCAATGCGCGTGGACCGTGGCCTCTGGCTGTCCGCTCATCGTGCTGCCCTTGAAGCGGTCATCGGCTGGCGCACCCCATACATCAGGGTGCGCCAAACCCACTCGATGGGTCCGAATCGATATCGGTGCAGCCACATGGAGCTCAGGGCGATCTGGCTCCCGTATACGACAATGCCGAAGAACAGGGTCTCGGCCGCACCCAGCTGGCCGAAATAGCCCAGCCCGTAGCCGAAGAACACCCAACCGAAGATCACCGATTGCAGCAGGTAGTTGGTAAACGCCATGCGGCCAAGCGGTGCAAACACCCGAAGCACGCGCCGAGCAGCGGTGAGCTCCACCAATGCGATGACTGCCGCGCCATAGCCCAACCCCATGAAGATGCCAGCTGCGTTCGCAAGACAGGACCTCGCCAGGGCGGACATGTCCCAGGACGTGATTCCCCGAACTGCGCCAGGCGAAGCCATGAGCACCCCCAGGATCAGTCCGCAGCCCGCTACGGCGAGCAGCAGGCGCCGGTGTCGGTACGGATCCCTCAGCACACCGGTACGCCACGCCAGCATGCCCACCAGAAACAATCCCAACGTGCGCGGAAATACGTACTCGTGCAGTGGCAGGATGTAGGGAAGTTCCTTCCAGCTGAAGCGTACGATCTGCCCGTACGTACCGGTTGCATAGACGTGGTTGGCTTCGAACACGTGATGCTGCAACCAGGCCACGGAAGGCCAAAAGATCGGCAGAGACAGGGCTGGCATGGCGACGTAGAACGCGAGCAGACCCAGGGCGGCGAGCGCTGTGCTCCAGGCGGGCAGCGACAGGAACGGCAGCACCACGAATCCGGCCAGGGCGTACTCGGTAAGGATGTCGCCGTTCCAGATCAGCAGCAAATGGGCCAGACCGATCGCCAGCAATACCACCAGGCGCCGTACCAGCAGGCGCAGTCGCGAACGGCTGGCCGCCAGGCGCTCCGACTGGATCGCCAGACCCACGCCGAACAGGATCGAGAACAGCGCAAATGCCTTCATCTCCAAAAACATCGAGATGAAGTGTTCGATGGCACGGTCAAGCGGCGGCAAGGACGGCTGGAACGGAAGAAACTGCTGAAACAGCGACACCCGAAATTCATCCACCAGATTCACGGCGAGCACGCCGAACAAGGCGATGCCGCGAAGGATGTCGATGGCGTGAATGCGCTCCGTAGCCGTGACGGGCTGCATCATTCCATCGGTCGATGAATGCACAGCTGCAATCCAGCGACGTGTCATGCATGACTCCTTGGCAATGCCACCTTGACCGATATTCCCGCGCGTTTCGCCGCCGGCTTCCAGCAGGGGATATTCCTGCAATTCGACCGCTGTCTGATGATCCCATGCAATTCAGTTCCGGGCGCATCCTGAATTTATGTGAACGAGCCGCAGGCAGGGAACGGTCGCGTGGCCAAGAGATATCGCGAGTCTGCACATGTGGGCTCCGCGACCGGCAGCTATGGGTGGCGACAGGCGACCTTCAGCCGGATGGTCAACTGGCTGGCGACGCTGGTCAAGTTGTCCGGCGAGCCTGGTCAACGGGGTTGGCGAAGATGGGTCAACAGGCTGGCAATCCGCACGAACCGATGGCAGCGTGTCGATGCAGCCCGCCAAGGCGTCATCTCCCCCGTTCGTCCTGAGCGTAGCGAAGCAAAGTCGAAGGACACGTGGCGCCAACGCATTCACGGGCCGGCAGCCTTGCGCCGCCGTTCGCGCAGCTCGAACGCGCCCAGCGCCACGCCGGCCAGCGCAAACGGCAGCAGACCATAGGTGAGCCGGTAGCAGAGCAGCGCGGCCAGCAGATCGGGCCGCGCTGCCGCCGGAAACGCCGCCAGCATGATCGTCTCGAACACGCCCAGTCCGCCGGGCGAGTGGCTGGCAATGCCCACCAGCACCGCGCCCACGTAGACCGGCACAAAGTCGACGAATGGCGGCGCCACGCCGGCCGGCAGCAGCACGTACAGCGCGCCGATCGCGGCCAGCATCTCCACGCCGCCGAGCAGCATCTGCAGTGCGGCGATGCCGGCGGCGGGAAACACCAGCGTCCAGCGCCACAGCCGCAGCGTGCGCGGGTGCCGGCGCAGCCACAGCAGCAGCGCCGCCAGCAGCATCAGCAGCAGCGTGCCGGGCAGGCGGCCCCAGCCGTGGCTGAGCGCCGGCTGCCAGCACAGCGTGCCGGTGATCACCACCGCAAAGCCCAGCCCCACGCCGAGTCCGGCCAGCCCCACGATGCGCGCCACGTCGCCCGCGCCCAGGCCGGCCGCCGCGTAGATGCGATAGCGCACCGCGCCGCCGGTGAGCGCATGAAACCCCAGCGTGTTCGACACGCCCAGACTCACCGCGCCGGCAAACGCCGCGCGCGCCGCCGACACACGTCCGGGCACCGCCGTGCGCGCGGCCAGCACGTCGAACAGCGCCAGCATCGTGAAGCTCAGCGCCGTGCACGCGATCGACGCCGCCACCTGCCGCGCCGACAGCCGCGCCCATGCCGCCGCCACGTCATGCCAGGCAAGGCTGGCCAGCGTGTGCTGCACGAGCCACCCCGCCAGCCCGAGCACCGCCAGCGATCCCGCCCACGACAGCCTGCGCAGCCAGCGCGTTGACGCTGTCGCGTGTGCGTGGTCGAGGCTCAGCATGCGTGGCGATTCATGATCGATCCGAGACCTCTGCGGTGGAGGAGGTGCATCATCTGCGCCGATGGTACGTGGATCGATCGCGCCAAGTGGCCGTCCACACGTATCGGCCGGGACGAGCCTCGCACGCGGGGCTGGCCGAAGCCGACCCACAATGGCAAGGTGCTGGCCATGACCAGCCAACCCACCGCCACCTATGTCCGCCGCCTGAATGTCTGGGACGCGGCGATGATCGTGATCGGCGGCGTGATCGGGGCCGGCATTTTCCGTACTCCGGCCACCGTCGCCGAGCGCACCTCGTCGGGCGCGCAGGTGCTGGTGCTGTGGGCGATCGGCGGTCTGCTGACGCTGGCCGGGGTGCTGTGCTACGCCGAGCTGGGCGCGCGGCGGCCGCAGGCGGGCGGCACCTATGTGTACCTGCGCGAGGCGTTCGGGCAGCTGCCGGCGTTCCTGTTCGGCTGGACCATGGCGCTGATCAACTACCCCGGCAGCGTGGCGGCGGTGGCCACCACGTTCGCCGATTATTTCTGCGCGGTGGCCGGACTGCCGGCGCTGTACGTGAAGCCGGTGGCGGTGGGCGCGATCGCCTTCATCGTCGGCGTCAACCTGTTCGGCATCCGCGCCGGCGCGTGGATGCAGAACATCTTCACCGTGCTGAAGCTGGCGGCGATCGCGCTGCTGGTGGTGACCGGGCTGGTGCTGGCGCGCGGGCATCTGGGCAGCGCGCTGGCGGTCGATACCGCGCATCCGGTGGCGTCGTGGGCATTCGTCGGTGCGCTGCTGCCGGTGCTGTTTGCCTACGGCGGCTTCCACTACCTCAACGACCTCGCCGGTGAAGTGCGCAACCCGCAGCGCACCCTGCCGCGTGCGCTGGGCATGGGCATGGCCGGCGTGGTGCTGTGCTACGTGCTGGTGAACTTCGCCTACCTGGCCGGGCTGGGCCATGCCGGGCTGGCCGCCAGTCACGCGCCGGCGGCAGACCTGATGCGGCAGCTGTTCGGCGCGCATGGCGCCACGGTGATCGCGGTGGGCATCGCCTGTTCCACCTTCGGCTACTGCAACATCGCGATCGCTGGCGGCGCACGCGTGCTGCAGACGATGGGCGCCGACGGCATGTTCTTCCGCGCCGCGGGCCGCATCGAGCCGCGCACGCGCGCGCCGCAGATCGCGCTGGCCGCGCTCGGCCTGTGGGCGATCGTGCTGACGCTGTCGGGCAGTTTCGGCCAGCTGCTCGACTACACCACGGTGGGCGAATGGCTGGCACATGTATTCGGCATCGCCACGCTGTTCTGGTACCGCAAGCACTTCATCGATGAGCCGTCGCCGTACCGGGTGCCGTTCTATCCGCTGCTGCCACTGCTGTTCGTGGTGACCGTGCTCAGCGTGATCGTGGCCACCGCGATCCAGTCGCCGCGCGATGCCGGCATGAGCCTGGTGATCATCGCGCTGGGCGTGCCGGCGTATTACGGCTGGCGGCGCTGGGCGTAGAGTGTCGCCATGCGTAGGCGCGCCCTGTGCGCGATGCTCTTCGCTCCAATCGACATCAGAGCATTCGCGCACAGGGTGCGCTCCTACATGGTTGCTGGGTATTTTGCGCGAGGCGGGTGGCCGATGAAGCATCATGCATGGATCGGGGCGCTGGCCCTGGGCGGGTTGCTGTGCGGTCCTGCGGCCGCGGCGTCCGCGCTGGTGGATCTGGCGCAGCCGCTGCCGGCGGCGCAGGTCACGCTGGCGCAGGTGCAGCGGGTCGGCGCGGTCGAGCGCGCCAGCGACGGCGTGGCGCAGCAGCGCTACGCGTTTCAGCCGGCGGCGCAGCCGCAGATCGTGCTGACGCCAGCCAGCGGCGTGTGGAACTGGAGCGGTCAGGGCGAGCTGCGCCTGCGCGTGCAGAACGCGATGCCGTGGGCGGTGACGT
>JAJXTX010000041.1:0-2527 GCA_021783385.1 Pseudomonadota bacterium | reverse complement strand
CGCTACGCGTTTCAGCCGGCGGCGCAGCCGCAGATCGTGCTGACGCCAGCCAGCGGCGTGTGGAACTGGAGCGGTCAGGGCGAGCTGCGCCTGCGCGTGCAGAACGCGATGCCGTGGGCGGTGACGTTCACCGTCGAGGTCGACGGCGCCGTCGCCGGCCAGCACCTGCAGGCCACCGTGGCGCTGCCGGCCGGTCCGGCGCAGACGCTGGTAGTGCCGCTGCGTGCCCAATCGCCGCGCGATGAAGGCATGCAGGTGGGGCCGCCGATGCCGTTCGACGATCGCGGCCAGCTCACGCTGCTGGCGACCACGGTGCAGGGCGCGCTGGATCTGCAGCGCGTGCGCGCGATCCGGCTCGGCGTGCCGGCGCCGCAGGCGGTGCAGACGCTGCTGTTCGGCCGCGTCGAGACCGCGGCGGGCGACGCCACGCTGCGCGCCGCGTATGCCGGCATCGTCGATCGCTACGGCCAGTACACGCGCGGCCACTGGCCGGAGAAGATCGACTCCGACGCCGCCCTGCGCGCGGCGCATGTCGCCGAACAGGTGCAGCTGGCGAAGCCCATGCCGGTGCGCACGGACCGCTACGGCGGGCGCCTGGGTGGCCGCAAGCTGACGGCCACCGGCTGGTTCCATGTGCAGCAGGCGGACGGCCGCTGGCAGTTGGTGACGCCGCAGGGCCACGCCTTCTTTTCGCTGGGGATGAACGTCGTTGCGGCCGACGATAACCGCACCTTTGTCAGCGGGCGCGAGTTCATGTTCACCGGCCTGCCGCCCGATGCGGGCGCGTGGTCCGCCTTCTACGGCAGCGGCGACAGCCGCCGCCCCGGGCGTGGCGCCAGCGCCGGCATGGGCTACAACCACGGCCGCTGGTTCGACTTCTATGTTGCCAACCTGTATCGCGCCTACGGCGCGGCGTGGCTGGCCGACTGGCGCACGCGCACGCTGCAGCGGCTGCGCGCGTGGGGCTTCAACACCCTCGGCAACTGGAGCGACCCGGCGATGGGTCTGGCGCACGTACTGCCCTACACGCGTTCGATCAGCATCGTCGGTGACTTCGCCAACGTCTCCAGCGGTTACGACTACTGGGGCCGCATGCCCGACCCGTTCGACCCGCGCTTCGTGCAGGCCGCCGCGCGCGCAGTGGCGCAGGCCAGCGCCGGCGTGCGCGACGATCCGTACCTGCTCGGCTACTTCGCCGACAACGAGCTGGCGTGGGCCGGCAGCGGACCGCAGGGGCGCTGGGGGCTGGCGCTCGGCACGCTCGCCGGCGACGCGCACAGCCCGGCCAAGCAGGCCTTCATCGCCATGCTGAAAAAGGAATACGTGGCACCGGAAACGCTGGCCTCCGCGTGGGGCATCGCGTTGACCTCGTGGGATGCGCTGAACGTCACCGGCTTCGCCGCGCCCGCACCGGACGAGGCGCACCCGGCGATCGCGCGCGACTACAGCGCGTGGCTGCGCGCGTATGCCGACGCCTACTTCCGCAGCGTGGCGCAGGCGATCCGCCACGCCGATCCGCATCATCTTTTTCTCGGCAGCCGCTTCGCGGTGAACACGCCCGAAGCGGTGGCGGCCTGCGCGGAATATTGCGACGTGGTCAGCTTCAACGTCTATGCCGACCTGCCGCAGCACGGCTTCGACGCGGCCGCGATGCGGCGGCTCGACAAGCCGGTGCTGATCAGCGAGTTCCACTTCGGCTCCGACGACCGCGGCCCGTTCGGCAAGGGCGTGGTATCGGTGTGGAACGAGGCGCAGCGCGGCCCCGCCTACGCGAAGTTCGTCGCCGCGGCGGTGGCCAACCCGGACATCGTCGGCACGCACTGGTTCGAGTACGTCGACGAGCCCGCCAGCGGCCGCCTGATCGACGGCGAGAACAGCCATATCGGGTTGGTGGGGATTACCGACATTCCGTTCGGTGGTTTCGTGCAGGCGGTGCGCGCGGCGAACCTTGCTGCAGGCCAATCGGCGGCGCGTTGAAACGCGATGCTTGACCCTCACGCAACGTGAGGGTGCACGCTGTGCCGACACTCCCCATGACGGCCGGCCACGGAGGCCACGATGAAACGGCTGTCGGTCAGCCAGCTCGCCCGCCGCACCGGCGTCACCGTGCGAACCCTGCACCACTACGAAGCCTGCGGCCTGCTGCAGCCTTCGGCGCGCAGTGCTGCCGGTTACCGCCTGTACGGCGAGGCGGAACTGCGCCGGCTGCAGCACATCGTGTCGCTGAAGGCGCTCGGGCTCACGCTCGACGCCATCCGCGGCAGCCTCGACACCGACGCGCCGTCACTGGTCGAAGCGGTGTGGCGGCAGACGCGCCGATTGCGGGAGACGATCGCTCACCAGCACGCGCTGCTGCTGCGGCTGGAACATCTGCAGCAGCGGCTGGCTGCCGGCGAGGCAATCGACGGCGACATCCTCCTGAAAACCATCGAGGCAAGCACCATCATGGAAAACTATCTGACGACCGAACAGCAGCAGGCCGTGCAGCAGCGTGGCGAGATGCTGGGCGCCGCGCGCATCCGCGAAG
>JAJXTX010000040.1:5169-14504 GCA_021783385.1 Pseudomonadota bacterium | reverse complement strand
GGGCAGCGGGTTGGCGCTGGTGCTTTGCACGTTGCCGCCGAACATCGGCCAGTCCTGCGCAGGCAGGCGCTGGGCGGCAGCGGCGGTCGCCTGCACAGCGAGCAGGACGAGAAGCGCGATCCGGTATCTCATGCCCGGAGTATGCCACCAGCCGTCACGCGCCGAGGCAGGCTGCAGCGGTGGCAGCCATGCCTCGATGCCACGGCGTGCCACTGCCGGTCACACCTCCAGCCGATCGTCCGGCCGCGCCACCAGCGTGTACAGCGCGGGCATCAGGAACACGCTGATCAGCAAGCGGGTGAACAGGCCGCTGACGATCACCAGCGCGAACGGTCGCTGGGTGTCGGTGCCGACGCCGGTAGCCAGTGCCGCTGGCAGCAGGCCCAGCGCCGCCACCAGCGCGGTCATCATGATCGGACGCAGGCGCAGGATCGCGCCCTCGCGGATCGCCTCGGCCAGGGTGGTGCCGTTGCGGCGCAGCTCGTTGACGTAGGACACGTACACCACCGCGGTCTGCACCGAGACGCCGAACAGCGCCAGGAAGCCGATGCCGGAGGACACCGAGAACGGCGTGCCGGTCAGCCACAGCGCCACGATGCCACCCACCGGAGCCGACAGCAGCACGCCAAGCACAGTGATGAACGGGAACTTGAAGTTGCTGTAGAGAGTGAACAGCAGCAGGAAGATCAGTCCCAGCGTCAGCGGCAGGATCACGTTCAATTGCCGGCGCGAGGCGGTGTACTGCGTGTACTCCCCGCCCCAGTCCAGGCGGTAGCCCTGCGGCAGCGCGACCTTCTGCTTGACCTGCGCGATGGCATCCTGCACCGCGCCGGCCAGGTCGCGGCCCTGCACCGAAAACTGCACGCCGATATAGCGCGAATTGTCCTGCCGGTAGATGAAGGAAGCGCCGTTGGTGACCTGGATGTCGGCGAACTGCTTGAGCGGAATCTGCTGTCCGCCAGGCGTGGCCACCAGGATGTTGCCGATCTCCTCGGGGTTGTCGCGGTACTGGCGATCGAGGCGCACGACCAGGTCGAACTGCTTCTCGCCCTGCACCACCTGGGTCGCCACGCTGCCGCCGATGGCGGTCTGGATCAGGCCATTGATGTCGTCCACGTTGAGGCCGTAGCGGGCGATCTGCGCGCGGTTGATCTTGATGGTGAGACTGGGCTGCCCCAGCTCCTGCACCAGAGTGACATCGCGGATGCCGCGCACCTGCGCCAGCACCTGCTTGATCGCCTTGCCCTTCTGCTGCAGTGTCTCGAGGTCCGGTCCGAAGATCTTCACCGCGAGCGCGCTTTTCAGGCCGGTCTCCGCCTCGTCCACCGCGTCCTGCGCCGGCTGGCTGTAGTTGAACATGATGCCGGGGAAGGACTGCAGCTTGCGGTTGATCGCCGCGATCAGCGCAGGCTTGGTGTGATAGGCACCGGTCCATTCCGAGTAGGGTTTGAGGCCCACGTAGAACTCGACGTTGAAGAAGCCGGTCGAATCCGTGCCGTCGTCGGGTCGGCCCAGTTCCGAGGCGACCGTGGTGACTTCGGGGAACGAGCTGAGGATCGTGCGGATCTGCGGCGTGATCTTGGCCGACTCGTCGAACGAAATGCTGTACGGCATGGTCGCCCGCACCCACAGCGCGCCCTCGTCCATTTGTGGCATGAACTCGGCGCCGATGCGCGGTACCAGCAGCAACGAGCCCAGCAGCAGCACGGCCGCCGCGCCGGTGGTGCCCCACGGGTGCCTGAGGCAGAAATCCAGCCCCTTCGTGTAGACCGACTTGATCGCCTCGAACACCGCGTTGTGCCGCTCGCGCACGCCCTTGCGCATGAACCACGCGCACAGCACCGGCAGCAACGTCAGCGTGACGATCAGCGAGCCGACCAGGGCGAAGATCATGGTGTCCGCCATCGGCTTGAACAGCGTGCCGGAAGGCCCCGACAGCACGTAGATCGGCAGGAAGCTGACCACGATCACCGCCACCGCGTAGAACAGCGGGCGATCCACTTCCGCCGCGGCGTCGCGGATGATCTGCCTGACGTTGAGCGGCGTCCCCTGGCGCAACGCGATCTGGCGGAAGATGTTTTCCACCATCACCACCGCGCCATCCACCAGGATGCCGAAATCCACCGCGCCGATCGAGAGCAGGTTGGCCGAGGCGTTCTGCAGGTCCAGGCAGACAAACGCGAACAGCAGCGCCAGCGGAATGGTGGTGGCGACGATCAGGCCGGCGCGCACGTCGTAGAGGAAAAAGATCAGGATCACGACCACCAGCAGCATCCCGCGCAGCAGGTTCTGCTCGACGATCCGGGTGGTCAGGTTGATCAGGTCGATGCGGTCGTAGAACGGATGAACCTTGACGTCCTTGGGCAGGATCTGGTCGTTGAGTTCCTTCGTCTTCGCCTCGACCCGCTTCAACACGTCCTGGGTCTTCTCGCCGGTGCGCTGCAGGATCACGCCCTCCACCGCGTCGTCCTGCTTCTCGTAGCCGAACTCGCCCAGCCGCGGCGCGATGCCGATCACCACGTGCGCGACATCCTTCACCAGCACCGGCGTGCCGTTGTGCACCGCCAGCACCACGTTGCCGATGTCCTGCTCGGTGGCCAGGCGGCCCTTGCCGCGCACGTAGTAGAACTGGCCGCCCTGCGTGTAGAAACCGCCGCCGGCGTTGCTGTTGTTGGCCGCCAGCGCGGCCTGCACCTGGATCGCCGACAGCCCGACCGCCGCCATCTTGGCCGGGTCCAGCAGCACCTGGTACTGCATGGTGCCGCCGCCGAAGCCCGAATCGTCCGCCACCCCGGGCACCGACTTGTACTGCGGCGCGACGGTCCAGTCCTCGATCGTCTTCAGTTCCATCGGCGAGCGGTCGGGGCTCTGCAGCACGTAGCGGTAGATCAGCCCCGAGGGCGAGGACAGCGGCGACACCGTGGGCGTGACGCCGCTCGGCAGGCTCAGGCCCGCCATGCGGTTGAACACTTCCTGGCGCGCGAAATAGTTGTTGGTGCCGCCGTGGAACGTGATGGTGACGTCGGACAGCCCGTACAGCGAGATCGAGCGGATCGTGGCGGTCTTGGGGATGCCGTTCATGCCGATTTCGACCGGCACCGAGATCAGCCGCTCCACTTCCTCGGCGGCATGGCCGGGCCACTGAGTGACGATCTCGACGATCGGCGGTGACAGGTCGGGATACGCATCCACCGGCAGGCGCGCCAGCGAGCGGGCGCCAGCGCCGGTGAGCATCAGCGTCAGCAGCAGGATCAGCAAGGGCTGGGCCAGCGACGAGGCCACGATGCGGTTCATGATCGACGCCGTGCGCGGCACGGGTTCGCTGGAGGGCAGTGGCTCGCTCATTGGTTTTGCATGAACTGGACGAAGATGCCGCCGTCGACGACGATGCGCTCGCCCGCGGTGAGGCCGCGCGGAATCACGTAGCGATCGCCGATGCGATGACCCAGGCTCACGTGCTGCCGCGCGAAGCTGCCATCACGCTGGGCCACATAGACGAAGGGCAGATTCTCGTCGTCGCGCAACACCGCCGACACCGGAATCAGCAGACCGCGGCTCGGCTTGCGCGAGTGGATCTGCACGCCGACGTACATCTGCTTCTTCAGGAAATCGCCCGGGTTGTCGACCACCACCCGCGCCAGCACCGCGCGCGTGTCCGGATTCACCAGCGCCGAGATGTTGTCGACGCGGCCGGCAAAGTCTTTCGAGCCGATGCCGGTGACTATCTCGGCCGGATCGCCGGTGTGCACATCGGCCAGGTCGTCGCCGGCGATCTGCGCCATCACCCACACGCGCGAGAGGTTGGCCACGGTGAAGCACGGCGTGCTGCCCGCCTGCAGCAGCTGACCGGGGGTGATCAGCTTCTCCACCACGGTGCCGGCGATCGGCGCGCGGATGATGCCCTCGATGCGCCCGAGCGGCCGCCCCTGCCGGATGCCCCGGATGGTGGCCGGATCGACGTTCAGCGCCTGCAGCGCCTGCAGCGCGGCGTCGCGGTCGGCCTCGGCGGTGGCGGCATCGGTTTGCGCCTGCGCCGCCTCGCGCTGGGCCACGCCGTCATGCTTGACCAGATCCTGGTCCATCGCGGCCAGCCGGCGCGCGTTGCGGGCGGTGACCAGCGCCTTGCTGTAGGCGCTGACCGCCGCGGCAAAGTCGGGGGAATCCACCACCGCCAGCGGCTGGCCCTTGCGCACCGTGTCACCGGACGCCACCAAGAGCCGCGCGACCGGGCCGGAGAACGGCGCCAGCACGCTGGTGGCCTGGTCGTTGTCGAAGTCCACCGTGCCGGTGGTCTGCACCGTCTTGCGGTACTCGGACGCGGCCACCGTATAGAGGCGGATATGCTGCAGCTGCGCCGCAGTCAGCGTCACGTTGCTGGCCGTGGTGGATGCCGGCGGCGGATCGCTCGCGGACGGCGACGAGCAGCCGGCCATCAGCACGGTCATCGCCAGCACCAGCGCCACCGCGGCGAGTGCGCGTACCGGCGGCATGCCGGCAGGGGAATTACTTTTCATGTGTGTCCTGAGTTGAATCGGCTCGGGCCGGATCCGCCTGGTTCCACCACCCGCCGCCCAATGCCTGGAACAGCGCTGCCGTATCGGCGTAACGGTTGGCCTGCGCCTGCACCAGACCGATGCGGGCCTGCTGATAGGCCTGCTCGGCGCCGAGCAGCGGCAGATAGCCGGCATAGCCGTCCTGCAGCTGACGCCGGGACAGCTCCAGCGTGACCTTGGCGGCATCGGCAGCCGCGGCCGCGGCCTTCAGGCCATCGGCATCCTGCTGCAGCGCGCTCAGCGTGTCGGCGACATTCTGGAACGCGGTCAGCACCGTGCTGCGGTACTGCTGCGCCGCCTGCGCATACGCCGCCTTGGCGGCGCGCTCCTGATGCAGCAGCTTGCCGCCCTGGAAAATCGGCGCCGCCACTCCCGCGCCCAGATCCCAGAAGCCGGTGCCCGCCTTGAACACCTGGCCGATCGCCAGCGCCGTACTGCCGGCATCCGCGGTCAGCGCGATGCTGGGCAAGCGGTTGGCGATGGCGACGCCGATCTGGGCGCTGGCCGCGTGCAGGTTCGCTTCGGCCTGCAGCACATCCGGCCGCTGCGCCACCAGTTTCGAGGGCAGGCTGAGCGGCAGCTCCTGCGGCAGTTGCAGATCGGAAAGCCTGAAGGTGCCGGCCGGCGTCTGGCCCGGGAAACGGCCCACCAGCACGGCCAGCAGGTGGCGCTGCTGCGCCAGCTGCTTGCGCAGCGGCGGCAACGTGGTGGCGACCTGCGCCAGCTGCGCCTGCTGCGCGGCCACGTCCAGCCGGCCCGCATAGCCCTTGGCGAACTGGTACTGCAGGATGCGCAGCATCCTGGTGTTGATCCGGACCAGCTGCTGCGTGGCATCCACCTGCCCCTGCAGCGACGCTTCCTGCACCGCTGCCACCACCACGTTCGCGGTCAGCGTGATCTGCGTGGCGATCATCTGGTAGCGGACGGCCTGCTCCTGCGCGCGCAGCGACTCCATCGTGCGGCGATTGAGACCGAACACATCGGGCGCGTAGGACACGCTGACCTGCGGCGTGAACAGGTTGAACAGAAACTCGCTGGACACCACCGGGTAGTTGGGCACCGGCGCCAGCAGGGTCGACTGTTTCTGGCGGTTGGCCGTCGCGCTGGCGGTGATGCTGGGGAAATAGTCGCCCCGCTGCGCCAGCACGTTCTCGTGCGCGACGGTCAGCGCCGCCTGTGCCGCCTTGAGGTCGGGGTTGTTCTTCAGCGACTGCTCGATCAGCGCGTTCAACGGCCTGGAATGGAACAGCGTCCACCAGTCGGCGGGTATCTCGCCACCACTGGCAAACCGCTGCGCCGCGCCGCCGGCGACCTGCCCGCTGCTGGCCGTGGTCGCGGGCGGCCGCGCGGTATAACCGCTGACATCCGGCGCCGCGGGGCGCTTGAAATCCGGCCCCACGGTGCAGCCGGCCAGCAGCGCCAGCGCCAGCATCGCAATCACGCGACGTGCACGTGCTGGCGCCGGACACGCCAATTGCGTCGGGGTTCCGGCGCGGTTTGCGACAGGGCTTGCGGTCACATCGGCCACGTTGGGTTCATGCGAGCGGATCTTTCGGGGGGCGACTGGAACGTAATGATATAATGTATCAAATGCGTGACGGAAGCCCTGCCGGAAGTCATGTCCGCTCCGGCATACCGCCCACCCCGATGCGGGGGCCGCGCTCACGTCGCTGCCCATCCTGCCCTCACGCTTCGCAGGGGTCGTGGCTGCACTGACGTTACTATGGCGGTCAACACGACACGGAACGGACGCGGATACCCCATGCTGGAAAAATTGATCGGCCTGCTGGCAGGCTTCGTGATCGCCTTCATCTCGCGCTGGCAGTACACCGGCATCGCAGTGCTGATGGGGATCGAGAGCGCCTGCATTCCGCTGCCGTCGGAGATCATCATGCCGTTCTCCGGCTACCTGGTGTTCCAGGGCACGCTGAACCTGTGGCTGGTGGCGCTGGCCGGCGCGGTGGGCTGCGTGGTGGGTTCGTGGGTGGCCTATGTCGTGGGCGCATGGGGCGGGCGGCCGCTGATCGAGCGCTACGGCAAGTACCTGCTGATCTCGCACAGCGATCTGGACATGGCCGACCGCTGGTTCCAGCGGCATGGCGACATCACCATCTTTGTCGGCCGCCTGCTGCCGGTGATCCGCACCTTCATTGCGTTTCCCGCCGGCGTGGCACGCATGCCGCTTTGGCGGTTCACGCTGTATACCTTCACGGGCTCGTTCATCTGGTGCCTGGGGCTGGCCTGGATCGGCATGAAGCTGGGCCAGCACTGGGACACGCTGGGCGTCTGGTTCCACCGTTTCGATGCGGTGATCGTGGCGCTGTTCGCGGTCGCGCTGGTGGCGTACGTATGGCGACACGTGCGCCAGTTGCGCCGCTCGTAGCGCCGGCGCGCCTGTCACTGCCGGAGGGATCACCATGTCCATGACTGCCCGCGTGTTCCGCTGCCTGATGTTCGCGCTGGCGCTCACGCCCCTGCCGGTAGTGGCGAAGGAATCGATCACGATTGCCGCGGCGGCGGATCTGAAGTTTGCGATGGACGACATCGTCACCGCGTTCGAGCAGGCGCATCCCGCGGACACGGTGCAGGTGATCTACGGCTCGTCCGGCAAGTTCACCACCCAGATCGAGCAAGGCGCGCCGTTCGACCTGTTTTTCGCGGCCGACATCCGCTACCCGCAGGCGCTGGCGCAGGCGGGGCTGACGGCCTCGGCGCCCGCGCGTTTCGGCACCGGCCGCATCGTGCTGTGGAGCGCCACCGAAGATGCCCGCAAGCTGACCCTGCAGGATCTGGCGAAACCGCAGTTCCGCCGCATCGCCATCGCCAACCCCGAGCACGCGCCCTACGGCGTGCGCGCGGTGCAGGCGCTGAAGGCGGCCGGCGTGTGGGCCAGCGTCAAGCCGCGGCTGGTGTACGGCGAGAACATCGGGCAGACCGCGCAGTTTGTGCAAAGTGGCAACGCGCAGGTCGGCATCATCGCGCTGGCGCTGGCGGTGAACCCCGCGCTTGCCTCCAAAGGCGGCTACGCGCCAATCCCGGACACACTGTACGACCCGCTGGTGCAGGGCTTCGTGATCACCCGCCGCGCCGCGCACGATCCGCTGGCGGCGACGTTCGCGCACTTCATCGACGCGCCCGCGGCGCAGGCGATCCTGCGCCGCTACGGCTTCGCCGGCGCGCCGCCGGCCGGGGCGCACTGAGGCGCCGCGCATGCTGCTCACCGCCGACGACCTTGCCGCGCTGTGGCTGACCCTGAAACTGGCCGGCACGGTGACCGTGCTGCTGTTTGCGCTGGGCACGCCGCTGGCGTGGTGGCTGGCGCGCTCGCGTTCGCGCTGGGTGCATCCGGTGGCCGCCATCGTGGCGTTGCCGCTGGTGCTGCCGCCCACCGTGCTGGGCTTCTACGTGCTGGTGGCGTTCGGCCCGCACGGACCGGTTGGCGGCATCACCCAGGCGCTGGGCCTCGGGCTGCTGGCGTTCACTTTCCCGGGGCTGGTGCTGGCGTCGATGCTGTATTCGCTGCCGTTCGTGGTGCAGCCGTTGCGTCACGCGTTCGAGGCGATCGGCGAGCGCCCGCTGGAGGTCGCCGCCACGCTGCGCGCGGGGCCGCTGGACCGCTTCTTCACGGTGGTGCTGCCGTTGGCGCGGCGCGGTTTCGTCACCGCCGGCGTGCTGGGGTTTGCGCACACGGTGGGCGAGTTCGGCGTGGTGCTGATGATCGGCGGCAACATCCCGCGCAGCACGCGGGTGCTGTCGGTGCAGATCTACGATCACGTCGAGGCGCTGGAATACGCGCAGGCGCACACGCTGGCCGGCGGCCTGCTGCTGTTCTCCTTCGTGGTGCTGCTGGCGGTGTACGCCGGGCAGCCGCAGCGGCGGAGTTTCTGAGGTGAACGACGGCATCCGCGTGCGCCTCGCGCTGCGCTACCACGGCTTTGCGCTGGACGTGGATCTGGCGCTGCCGGGGCGCGGCGTCAGCGCGCTGTTCGGGCCGTCCGGCTGCGGCAAGACCAGCTGCCTGCGCGCGATCGCGGGGCTGGACCGGGTGGCCGGCGGCTTCGTCACCGTCGACGGCGAGGTGTGGCAGGACGACAGCCGCGGCCTGTTCGTGCCGCCGCACCGGCGCGCGGTGGGCTACGTGTTCCAGGAGCCGAGCCTGTTCGCGCATCTCAGCGTGCAGGGCAATCTGGACTACGGCCTGCGCCGCGCCGCCCGGCCGCACGCGCTGGACGCCGCGGACGTGGTGGCGATGCTCGGCCTCGAGGGGCTGCTGCCGCGCGATCCCGCCGCGCTGTCCGGCGGCGAGCGCCAGCGCGTGGCGATCGCGCGCGCCCTGCTCGGCCAGCCGCGGCTGCTGTTGATGGACGAGCCGCTGGCGGCGCTGGACGCGGCGCGCAAGGCAGAGATCCTGCCCTACCTGGCGCGCCTGCACGACAGCCTGGCGATCCCGCTGCTGTACGTCAGCCATGCGCTGGACGAGGTGGCGCAGCTGGCCGATCAGCTGGTGCTGCTGGGCGGCCCGCACGGCGTGCACAGCGGGCCGCTGGCGCCGATGCTGGCGCGGCTGGATCTGGCCGCGGCGTTCGCGGACGATCCGGGCGTGGTGATCGAGACCACCGTGGGCGCGCACGACGACGAGGATCACCTGAGCCGGCTCGACTTCGACGGCGGCGCGCTGTTCGTGGCACGCCGCCCGGAGGCACCCGGCCAGCGCCTGCGCTATCGCATCCACGCGCGCGACGTCAGCCTCGCGCTGGATCGACCGCCGGCCAGCAGCATCCT
>JAJXTX010000040.1:0-5069 GCA_021783385.1 Pseudomonadota bacterium | reverse complement strand
ACCAGCCGCAGCACGGCCAGTTCATCCACCGCCGCGGCAGCGACTGCCGCGCGGGCGACACGCTGCTCGACGACGGTCATCTGCTGCGCGCGCCGGAGCTGGCGGTGCTCGCCGCGAACGGCTATGCAAGCGTGGCCGTGGCGCGAATGCCCGGCGTGGCGATTCTCGCCACCGGCGACGAGCTGGTGGCGGTCGACGCGCCGGTGGCGGCGTGGCAGATCCGCCGCTCGAACGACTACGCGCTGGCCGCCATGCTCGGCCGCCGCGGCCTGCATGACGTACTGCTCGAGCACGTGGCCGACGATCGCGCCACACTGCACGCCGCCATCGCGCGGCAGCTGCGCACGCGCGAGGTGCTGATCCTCACCGGCGGCGTGTCGATGGGCCAGCGCGACTACGTGCCCGAAGTACTGCGCGAGCTGGGCGTGCAACGGGTGTTCCACAAGATCGCGCAGCGGCCGGGCAAACCGATGTGGTTCGGCATCGGCGCGCACGGCCAGGCGGTGTTCGCGTTGCCCGGCAACCCGGTCTCGGCGCTGGTCTGCGGCGCCCGCTACGTGCTGCCAGCGCTGTTCGAGGCGATGGGGCACGCTGCGCCGCCGGCCCGCGTGGCGCTGGCGGCGCCGGTCGATGGCGCCGGCACGCTGACCTGGCTGGTGCCGGTCAGGCTGCAGCAGGCCGCCGCCGGCGGCCATACGGCGGTGCTGATGCCGCCGCCGACTTCGGGCGATTTTTCCGCGCTGGTGCATACCGACGGCCTGGTCGAATTGCCGGCCGGCCAGACGCATTTCCCCGCCGGCTACGTCGCCGCCTACTATCCTTGGTGACATGAACCCGGCCGCCCCCATCCCCACCGCACTGCGCACCCGGCTCGAGCCGCCGCTGGACCTGCGCGGCCGCCCGCTGCACGACCTGCGCATCTCGGTGATGGACCGCTGCAACTTCCGCTGTCCGTACTGCATGCCGGAGGCGAAGTACGGCAAGGACTTCAGCTTTCTGCCCGGCGCCGAGCGGCTCGATTTCGACGAGATCGTGCGGCTCACCCGGCTGGCCACCCTGCTCGGCGTGCGCAAGGTGCGCATCACCGGCGGCGAGCCGCTGCTGCGGCCGAACCTGGCCGAGTTGATCGGCGAGCTGAAGCGCATCGACGCGATCACCGATATCGCGCTGACCACCAACGGCGTGCTGCTCGGCCAGCAGGCGCCGGCGCTGGTGGCGGCGGGGCTGAGCCGCGTCACGGTGAGCCTGGACTCGCTCGATCCGGCGGTGTTCTCGCTGATGAACGGCGGCCGCGGCGAACTCGACCGCGTGCTGCAGGGCATCCGCGCGGCAGCGGCGAATGGCCTGGAGAACATCAAGATCAACACGGTGGTGCAGCGTGGCGTCAACGACCACACCCTGCCCGACCTGCTCGCCTATTTCCGCGGCAGCGGCATCGTGGTGCGCTTCATCGAATTCATGGACGTGGGCAACCTCAACCACTGGTCGCTGGCCGAGGTGGTGCCCTCGGCCGAGCTGCTGCGGCAGATCGAACAGCGCTGGCCGCTGGAAGCTCTGCCGGGCCAGTACAAGGGCGAGGTGGCCAAACGCTACCGCTATCGCGACGGTCAGGGCGAGATCGGCTTCATCTCCTCGGTGACGGCACCGTTCTGCGGCGCCTGCACCCGCGCGCGGCTGTCGTCCGATGGCGCGCTGTACACCTGCCTGTTCGCCGAGCGCGGCATCGACCTGAAAGGCCCGCTGCGCAGCGGCGCCAGCGACCCCGAGCTGCTCGACCTGATGCGCCGCACCTGGCTGCAGCGCAGCGACCGCTACAGCGAGGAACGCGCCAACCCGCAGGCCGCGCCGCACCGCAAGATCGAAATGTATTTCATCGGAGGCTAGGCCTTACATGCTCTCGCACGTGGGATCGGACAACCAGCCGCGCATGGTCGACGTGGGCGCCAAGCCGGCCACCCAGCGCGTGGCGCGCGCGCAGGCACGGGTGCGGCTGCCGGCCGCAGTCGCCGCGCAGCTGCGCGCGGCCGGCCACATGACGCCGAAGGGACCGGTGCTGACCACCGCCAACCTCGCCGGCGTGATGGGCGCCAAGGCCACGTCGCAGCTGATTCCGCTGTGCCACCCGCTGATGCTGCAGCGCTGCCAGGTGGATCTGCGCGTGGATGGCGACGAGATCGTGATCGTCTGCGAGGTGGCCTGCCACGGCAGCACCGGCGTGGAAATGGAGGCGCTGACCGGCGCCAGCGTCGCCGCGCTCACCGTCTACGACATGTGCAAGGCGATGTCGCACGACATCGTGATCAGCGAGGTGCGCCTGCTGCACAAGTCCGGCGGCAAGCGCGACGTGGACGTGGTGGTGGTAGCGTGAACGAGGTCTACGGCCTGGTGCTCGGCGGTGGCGCCAGCCGCCGCATGCAGCATGACAAGGCGCTGATCGACTATCACGGCGAACCCCAGCTGCTTTGGACCTGGCGCCTGCTGTCCACGCTGCTGCCGCGCGTGTTCGTGTCGGTGCGCACCGAGCAGCGCGACGAGCCGCTGCGCCGCGGCCTGCCGCAGATCGTCGACAGCGTTGCCGATGCCGGTCCGGCGGCAGGCATCCTCTCCGCCCAGGCGCTGTACCCGGAGGTGGCGTGGCTGGTGGTGGCGGTCGACCTGCCGCGGCTGGACGCCGCCACGCTGCAGCACCTGCTGGCGATGCGCGATCCCGCGCGCGAGGCCACCGCTTTCATCAGCCACCACGACGGCCTGCCCGAGCCGCTGTGCGCACTGTGGGAACCAGCCAGCCACGCGCGCCTGCTGGCCCGCGTCCAAGCCGGCAAGCCGTGCCCGCGCAAGGCGCTGATCGAGGCCGACACTCGGCTGCTGCAACCGCTGGCGGCGCATGCGCTGGACAACATCAACACCCCCGAAGAACTGGCCAGCCTGAGAGCCCAGCTACCATGACCGCGATCACCGTCGAATACTACGCGCAGCTGCGCGAACAGGCCGGCCGCGGCCGCGAAAACCTCAGCACCGCCGCCGCCTCGCTCGCCGAGCTGTACGCCGAGCTGCGCCAGCGCCACGGCTTCACGCTGGACAGCGCACAGCTGCGCGTGGCGGTGAACGCGCAGTTCCGCGAGTGGGCGCAGCCGCTGGCCGAGGGCGACGTGGTGGTGTTCATTCCGCCGGTAGCCGGCGGATGAGCCGGGTCAGCATCGCCGCCGCACCAGCGGACACCGACGCCCTGCGCCGCGCGCTGCAGCGGCCCGGCTGCGGCGGCTTCTGCGCGTTCGAGGGCTGGGTGCGCGAAACCAACGAGGGCCGCGCGGTCAGCGGCCTGGACTACGAGGCCTACACCGAACTGGCGCTGGCCGAGGGCGAGCGCATCATCGACGAGGCGATCGCCCGCTACGGCGTCGCCGACGCACGCTGCGTGCACCGCGTCGGCCACCTCGCGGTGGGCGACACGGCGGTGTGGATCGGCGTGGTCTCGCCGCATCGCGACGAGGCGTTCCGCGCCTGCCGCTACATCATCGACCAGATCAAGCAGCGCCTGCCGATCTGGAAGAAGGAGCACTACCTGGAGGGCGAATCGTCCTGGGTCGCCTGCGCGCACGGGCCGGCGCACGAGCACCATCACCCCGACTGAGGTAACCATCGGCGCAGTCGCGGCGAATCCACCCTGCATCGGCCCCGCTGCATCGAGCAGCGCCAGAACAGTCGACAGCTCCACGGGAGTGGTTGCATGACAGCAGCAGAGCGCGAGTACACCGCGGCCGCGAGCCGTTCCGACCAACTTGCCAGCGGGGAGCAACTGTCGTGACTACGGAAAGCCTGGCAGCAAATCCGACCGATGCTGGCACGACAACACCCTCGATCGCCGTGTCGCGGCACAGGCAGCGGCTGGTGTACCGGCACAGCTGGCCGATTCGCATCATGCACTGGGTGAACGTGGTCGCGTTGTCACTGATGTTCTTCAGCGGCATGCAGATCTTCAATGCGCATCCCAGCCTGTCGTGGGGCAACACCTCGGTGCCGGGCAAGGAGCTGCTGGCGCTGACCGCCGAACAGGATGCGAACGGCAAGCTGATCGGGATCACCCGCATCGGCCGGCACCAGTTCGTCACCACCGGCGTGCTCGGCGTGTCCAACGGCAGCGACGGCACGCCCGAGGTGCGCGGCTTTCCGTCCTGGCTCACCGTGCCCGGCCCGACCTGGCTGGCGATGGGCCGGCGCTGGCACTTCTTCTTCGCCTGGGTGTTCGTGCTGAACGGGCTGTGCTACGTCGGCTACTCGCTGGCGCGCAAGCACCTGCAGCGCGACCTGTGGCCCACGCGCGAGGACTGGCGCGGCATCGGCCGCTCGATCCTCGACCACCTGCGTTTGCGCCATCCGCACGGCGAGGCGGCGCTGCGCTACAACATCCTGCAGCGGCTGGCCTACCTCACGGTGATCTTCGTCTTCGGCGGCGGCATCGTGCTGATGGGGCTGGCGATGTCGCCGCGGATGGACGCGGTGCTGCAGCCAGTGCTGGATCTGGTCGGCGGGCGGCAGTCGGCGCGCACGATCCACTTCATCATCGCCTGGGCGTTCGCGGCGTTCGTGGCGATCCACCTGTTCGAGGTGCTGATCAGCGGCGTGTTCAACCAGCTGCGCGGCATGCTCACCGGGTATTACAGGATCGACGAGGAACCCGCCGCCGCGCCTGTCACCCCGCTGGAGGAAACCGCGCATGACTGATCGCCGATCGTTTCTGCGCATGGCCATCATGGGCACCGCCGGCCTGCTGGTGGCCGGCTGCGACCGCATCTCGCAGAGCAGCTGGGGGCCGAAGGTGCTGGGCAAGGCCGAGGGGCTGAACCGCCGCGTGCAGGCGCTGCTGGCGCCGTCGAGCGCGATGGCGCAGGAGTTCAGCGAGGCCGACATCTCGCCGGTGTTCCGCCCCAACGGCACGGTGATGCCGACCACGCCGGCCTATCAGGCGCTGCTGGCGAACCAGTTCCGCGACTACAAGCTGCAGGTCGACGGGCTGGTCAGCCGCCCCGCGATGCTGTCGATCGACGATCTGAAGAAGCTCGACAGCCGCA
>JAJXTX010000312.1 GCA_021783385.1 Pseudomonadota bacterium | reverse complement strand
GCGAGTTCGTGGAAGGCTCGGACAAGCTGCTGCGCTTCGCGCTGGACGCCGGCCCGCTGGGCACACGGCAGATCTTCTCCGGCATCCGCGCCGCCTACGCCGAGCCGGAAAAACTCGTCGGCCGCAACGTGGTGTTCATCGCCAACCTGGCCCCGCGCAAGATGCGCTTCGGGATCTCCGAGGGGATGATCCTGTCGGCCGGCGACGGCGGCAGCGACCTGTTCCTGCTCGATGCGGATCAGGGCGCGAAGCCGGGTGCCTGCGTGCGCTGAGTCGCAGCGGCACCAGCCCAGGCTTGCGAATCGAGGCTATGGGCGCGCTAACCGGCAGCCGTCCATTCCGGCTTGCGCTGCGGCGTGGCTTCGAGCAGCGCCTTGCGCAGCCCTGCCGCATCGAGGTCCCCGGCATAGGCCGGGCTGCCGGGTTGCTGGCGCCACGATTCGTCCAGGCCGCCGGCATCCAGCGCATCGAAGCCGAGCTGCTCGACCAGACGCATCACCGTGGCCATGGCCGCGCCATCGTCGCCCGCCACCGGCAGCGCAATGCGCCCCGGCGTTCCCGCCGGCTGGCCGTAGGCACCCAGATGCTCGGCATGGATGTTGTTGAACACCTTGACCACCGGGCGACCCAGCTGCTGCTCTACCCAGCGACTTTCCGGCAGGCCGGATTCGATCGCGGCAAGACGGCCATCGCGCTGCTGTGGATAGTAGTTGCAGGTGTCGATGACCACGACCTCGTCGGAGACGCCGTCGAACAGATCGGCTGGCAAATCCGGAACCTTGCACATCGGAATAGTCACTACGACCAGCTGCGCGGACCGCGCCGCCTGCCGGGCGTCGACCGCAGTCGCGCCGGTAGCTGCGGCCACCTCGCCCAGCGTCTCTGGCCCCTTCGAGTTGGCGATGGAAACCTGGTGTCCGAGCTCGTGAAAGCGGCGGGCGAGCGTTGCGCCGATATGGCCGGCGCCGATGATGCCGATCTTCATGCTGATATCTCCCATAGCGTGGCGGGTGCGGAGCGCTTGCGCGCGACCGCTTGGCCCCGGCATCAAACCCGATCGCGCGTCGTTACAATGCGAAGGGTGAATGACCACGCACCGCTTGTCCCCCACCAGCGCCCCGAGCGTCAGCCATGACGCCGATCGCCGACCGCATTGACGCCCTGCTGCCGCAGACGCAGTGCGAGCAGTGCGGTTATCACGGCTGCCGGCCGTATGCCGAGGCGATCGTGCGCGGCGAGGCGGAGATCAACCAGTGCCCGCCGGGCGGTGCCGCCGGTATCGCCAAGCTGGCCGAGTTGCTGCAACGGCCGCTGCTGCCACTGAATTCCGCACATGGCATCGAGAAGCCGCGCGCGCTGGCGCGCATCGTCGAGGCCGACTGCATCGGCTGCACCAAGTGCATCCAGGCATGTCCGGTCGATGCGATCATCGGCGCGTCCAAGCTGATGCATACGGTGATCGCCGACGACTGCACCGGCTGCGAGCTGTGCGTGCCGGCCTGCCCGGTCGACTGCATCGTGCTGGAGCCGATGCCCGCCGCGCAGCTCGATATCGCGCACGCCGACGCGGCGCGCGAACACTTCCAGCGCCGCGAGGCGCGGCTGGCGCGCCAGCGTGCCGAGCAGGCGGCGGAGCTGGCTGCGCGCAAGGCGGCCGTGGATGCCGCGCCGACCGCCGCGAACCCGGTGCTGGCGGCACTCGCCCGCGCGCAGGCAAAAAATCAGGGGCGCTCTGAATGAAGCGCAGCGACGTCGTCGAACTGTTCACCCGGCTGCGCGAGTTGAACCCGCATCCCACCACCGAGCTGGCCTACCGCACGCCGTTCGAGCTGCTGGTGGCGGTGGTGCTGTCGGCGCAGGCCACCGACGTGGGCGTCAACAAGGCCACCCGCAAGCTCTACCCGCTGGCCAACACGCCGCAGGCGATCCTCGCGCTGGGCGAGGATGGACTGAAGCGCTACATCAGTACGATCGGCCTGTTCAACGCCAAGGCGAAGCACGTGATCGCACTGTGCCAGCAGTTGGTCGAGCAGCATGGCGGCGAGGTGCCGCGCAGCCGCGAGGCGCTGGAGGCGCTGCCTGGCGTCGGCCGCAAGACCGCCAACGTGGTGCTCAACACCGCCTTCGGCGAGCCCACCATCGCGGTGGACACGCACATCTTCCGCGTCGCCAACCGCACCGGCCTGGCGCCAGGCAAGGACGTGCGCACGGTCGAGGACAAGCTGGTCAAGGCGATCCCCGCCGAGTTCAGGCAGGACGCCCACCACTGGCTGATCCTGCACGGCCGCTACGTGTGCAAGGCACGCAAACCCGACTGCCCGCACTGCGTGATCCGCGACCTGTGCCGGTTCAAGGACAAGACGGTCGCCGCGTCGGCTTGATGGGATCGCGTGAACCGGCATCCACGTGACGGTGAGGCAGGAATCACCCGCTGCGCGTAAGTGTTATATTGGCATATAACTCACGGAGCCTGCCTCATGCATACAACTAATCTGCGCAAGGTCGGTGGCTCGGTCATGCTGGCCGTGCCGCCTGCCATCCTCGACCTGCTGCATCTGCAGGTCGGTGCCACGGTGGCAGTCGCCATTGATGGCGGCCGGCTGGTGATCGAGCCGCAAACCCGACCGCGCTATACCCTGGCGGAACTGTTGGCCAACTCCGATTTCCGCCACCCGCGCAGCGATGAAGATCGCGCGTGGGTCGAAGCTCCCGCGGTGGGGCGCGAGCTGCTGTGAAACGCGGCGATATCTACTTGGTGACGCTGGATCCCACCACCGGATGCGAACAGCGTGGCAGTCGTCCGGTGCTGGTGGTATCGCCTGAGGCCTTCAACAAGGCAACCAAGTTGCCGCTGGTGCTGCCGATCACGAATGGCGGTGACTTTGCGCGACGTCTTGGCTTCGCCGTGCCGATCAGCGGCATCAAGACCACCGGCGTGATTCGCTGCGACCAACCGCGCGTGCTCGACCTGCACGCCCGTCACGGCCGCAAAGTGGACAGCTTGCCCACCGCCATCATGGACGACGTGCTGGCCCGGTTGGCGACGATTCTGGAATAGCCCGCACGCCGCTCGCGCGCTGACGTCAAACCGGCAGCCAGGCCCGCTCCAGCGCCGCAATATGCCGCTCCAGCCGCGGCCCGAGGTAGCAGTGCGAGCCGCAGGGCAGCAGACCGGCCGCGCCGAACGCGCGCAGATACCAGGCCGGCGCGCGCGCGATGAAGCCGTGGTGGTCGCCGGCCACGT
>JAJXTX010000311.1 GCA_021783385.1 Pseudomonadota bacterium | reverse complement strand
GCGCGATCTCGGTTTGCTGTAGGAGCGCACCCTGTGCGCGATGCTTTTCGCGTGACCATCAAGAGCATTCGCGCACAGGTTGCGCTCCTGCAGGGGCGTCACACGGCCCGGTAATCCTGGTACGACTTTTCTTCGACCAGCTGCGAGCCGAGCTTGAGGTTGATCTCGCGCTTGACCGCCGCGCGCTCGTCGTTGCGGAAGTACACCGCGCGCGCCAACTCGATGAACTCCTGGTCGAACGCCTGGGCGCGCTCCTTCAGCCGGATCTTGTCCTCGATGTCCCACAGCAACTCATTCACCGCGTGCAGGCGCGTGCGTTCGTCGGCGATGTCGGTGTGCGAGGCTGCGTGATTGGCCCAGGTGGCGTTGAGCAGGTCGAGCTCGCTGCGCACGTTGGCCAGCTTGGCAGGGTCGTTGATGCGCCGCGACTTGATTTCGAGAATGGTGATCTTGTCGATCAGCTCGCCGAACGACACCGGGGTCTGGATGAGACTCATGGATGGATTTCCGTGCAGTGGGATGAATCAGTGCGGGCGGCGAAACGCGCCCTGTCGGACCAGCTCGCAGGCGCAGCGCACCTCGGCATCCATGGCGCGGTCGCGATGCATGAAGCCGATGTACCGGCGCAGGATCGCATGCGCCTCGCGCACGCGGCTGCCGGCATGGAAATCGCCGGCCGCGGCAAGCGCCGCGGCCAGCTGCTGCAGCTCCGTGACGAACTGCGCGTAGTGCGGCTGGCCCTCGCGCGGCGCATTGGCGATCTTGCCGGCCAGCGCCTGCCAGCCGCCGCGGGCCGCGAGCCGGCGCGCCGCGTTCAACATGGTCTGGCGGTAATCCAGCGCCTGCGCCGCGGTGTACAGCTCCAGCGCCAGCACGTGGCCGAGATCCTCGGTCATCTCCAGCACGTGACGCGCCTCGTTGGCGCCCATCGAGACATGGTCCTCGGCGTTGGCGCTGGTCGGCACCGAGTAGACGCTGGCCGGATGCGCGCGCGTGGCCAGGTCGTTGACCAGCGCGGCGGCGGTGTACTGCACGATCATGAAGCCGGAATCGGTGCCGTCCTCGTTGCCGGTAAGGAACGCCGGCAGGCCATCGTTGGTGGCCGGATCGACCAGCTTGTTCAATCGACGCTCGGAGATCGAGGCCAGCACCGGCAGTGCCGCCTTCACGTAGCACATCGCCAGCGCCAGCGGCATGCCGTGGAAGTGGCCGGCGGAAATGACTTGTTCCTCGATGAACCGGGCATCGTCGTTGTCCGGAAAGATCAGCGGGTTGTCGGTGACCGCGTTGAGCTCGATGTCGATCACCCGGCAGGCCTGCGCCCACGCATCGCGCACAGCACCGTGCACCTGCGGCATGCAGCGCAGGCTGTAGGCATCCTGCGGCTGGTGCTTCTTGCCGCCCTTGAACGGCAGGAACCGCGCGTAGAACGCCTCACGGCCATGGCGCTGGTTGGCCGGCACCCAGTCCCAGCAGATATCGAAGCTGAGCGCCTGATCGTCCGCCTCGCTCCATGCCTCGGCGCTCCACGACTTGAAACGCGGCACCAGGTGATAGGGAATGTCCATCAGGGTGGAGCCGGCCAGCAGCTCGCGCACCTGCGCGGCGGTTTCCACCTGCCCCGGATGCGGGCGCAGCGCGTGCACCTCGGGCCGCAGCGCGCCGCTGCGACCGGCAAACGCGTCCAGCGTCATCGCCGCGGCAAGGTCGGCGGTATCCAGCAGCTGCTCCAGCGCGTCCAGCGCCAGCGCGGCGGTGGCCAGCATCTGCGCGGTGCCGTTGTTCAGCGCCAGACCTTCCTTGAACGACAGCCGGATCGGCGTGAGCCCCGCGCGCTTCAGGGCCTCCGCGCCGGACACGCGCTCGCCCTGATAAAACGCCTCGCCGCCGCCCAGCAGCACGATCGCCAGATGCGACAGCGGCGCCAGATCGCCGCTGGCGCCGACCGAGCCCTTCTCCGGCACCACCGGCACCACGCCGGCGTTGAGCATCGCGGCCAGCGCTTCCAGCGTGCTCACGCGGATGCCCGAGTGGCCGCGCATCAGCGTGTTGATGCGGATCAGCAGCATCGCCCGCACCACGTCCTCGCCGAACGGCTTACCGACGCAGACCGCGTGGGTGATGATCAGGTTGTGCTGCAGTTCCTCCAGCAGCGTGCCTTCGGTTTTTTCGGGATTGCCGCCCGGCAGCTCGTCGCGCAGGCGATGCGCGCCCAGCAGCTTGTCGGCGTTGCTGCCGAAACCGGTGGTGACGCCATAGATCGGCTCGCCGCAGCTGACTTTCTCGGCCAGGAAATCCGCCGCGCGCTGCACGCGCCGCAGGCCGGCCGGCGCCAGCGCGACGCCGGCGCCGTGACGCGCTACCGCCACCAGCTGGGCGCGCGTCAGGCTGTTGCCGTCAAGAAGGATGGTGTCGGATCTGCTCACGGCTGCCTCATGGGGGAATCGACTCGCAACATGGTCGGATCAATCGGTGTGGCCGGCCCCGCCCGCGGCGGATGGCAGGCGCATCACCCCATCGCCGCGGCCTGCTCCAGCTCCACCCGCAGGGTCTTGATCAGCTCACCGCGCGCTACCTCGAACTGGTCTTCGCGGCGCAGATCCTTCACCGTCACCACGCCCTTGGCCAGCTCGTCCTCACCCAGCACGATCACGAAACGGATGCCCGCGCGATCGGCGTACTTGAACTGCCGGGCAAGCTTGGCGCCCTCCAGCACGACCTCGGTGGCGATGCCGGCGCCACGCAGTTCGCCGGCCAGCGCCAGATAGGCCGGCAGCTGCGCCGCATCCATCTGGGTCACCAGCACGTCCACGGTGCTGTGCGCGGTATTGATCAGGCCGGCGTCGCGCAGCTGCCAGTAAAGCCGGGTCAGACCGATCGAGATGCCCACGCCCGGAAGCTGCGACTTGGTGTACTGGCTGGCCAGGTTCTCGTAGCGGCCGCCCGAGCAGATCGAACCGATCTGCGGATGATCGTTCAACGTGGTCTCGTAGACCGTGCCGGTGTAGTAGTCGAGGCCGCGGGCGATCGACAGGTTCAGAGCGTAATGCGATTCCGGCACGCCGAATGCGTGAATCAGGCGCAGCACTTCCTTCAGCTCGTCGCGACCCTGCTCCATCGCCGCGGGGCCGCTGCCGAGCGCATCGAGCTTGTCGAGGGCATCCTGCAGCGAGGTCGAGCGCACCTGCACGAAGGCGAGGATCTTCTGCGTCACCTCGGCACTCAAGCCGAATGCCGCGCCGGTGAGCGTATCGCGCACGGCAT
>JAJXTX010000039.1 GCA_021783385.1 Pseudomonadota bacterium | reverse complement strand
TGGCGCAGCGCAAGCATCCGGCCAGCGACCCGGAGTGGACATTGCTGATACGCGAACATCCCGGCATCCTGCGCCAGCCGATCATCGAACTGCCCGATGGCCGCGTGGCCGTCGGCTTCACCGGCGGCAGCTATGAGAGGCTGCTGGGCAAAGCCAAGGCCAGACCATGAGCAAGACAGCATGAGCGACGTGCTCGATCTCACCTGTGAACTGATCCGCCGCCGCTCGGTGACGCCAGAGGACGCTGGCTGCCAGGCACTGATCGCCGAGCGGCTTGCCCGCTGCGGTTTCGTCATCCGGCACCTGCGCCATGGCGCCGTGGACAATCTGTGGGCCAGCCATGGTCAGGGCGGGCCTGTGCTGATGTTCCTCGGCCACACCGACGTGGTGCCCAGCGGACCGGAAGCCGCATGGCAGAGTCCGCCGTTCGAGCCGACCGTTCGCGATGGCCGTCTATACGGCCGCGGCGCCGCCGACATGAAAGGCGCGGTGGCGGCGATGGTGGTGGCGCTGGAGCAGTTCGTTGCGGCGCATCCGCAGCACCCGGGCCGCGTAGCGCTGCTGCTGACCAGCGACGAGGAAGGCCCGACCAATCTCGACGGCGTGCGCCGCGTGGCAGAGGATTTCCGCGCCAGCGGCGAACGCATCGACTGGTGCGTGGTAGGCGAGCCGTCGGCGAAGGAAAGGCTGGGTGACCTGATCCGCGTTGGCCGTCGCGGCTCGCTGTCCGGCACGCTTACGGTGCACGGCGTGCAGGGCCACGTGGCTTATCCGGAGAAGGCGCTGAATCCGATCCACGCCTTCGCGCCAGCGCTGGTGGAACTGGCTGCCGAGCGCTGGGATGCCGAGCCTGCGACGGCTGCACTGCCCGATTTTCCGCCCACCTCGTTCCAGATCTCCAACCTCAATGCCGGCACCGGCGCCGGCAACGTGATCCCGGGCGCGCTGCACGCGCTGATCAACTTCCGCTACGGCACCGCCAGCAGCGCCGACGCGCTGCGCGCGCGCACCGAGGCGATCCTGCACCGGCACGGGCTGCGCTTCACGCTGGAGTGGAACCTCTCCGGCGAACCGTTCCTCACCGCGCCCGGCGGCCGGTTGCGCGAAACCGTGGTGGCCGTTTGCCGCGAGCTGTGCGGACTCGAGCCCGAACAGAGCACCGGCGGCGGCACCTCCGACGGTCGCTTCATTGCCCCGCTCGGCGTCGAGGTGGTCGAGATCGGCCCGGTCAACGCGAGCATCCACAAGGTGGACGAATGCGTGTCGGTGCAGGATCTGCAGGCATTGCCGGCAATGTATCGGTCCGTGTGCGAGCGCCTGCTGGTTTAGCGGTCAATCGGCCGGGACATCGAGTTCGCCTGGTTTGCAGTGCGGCGTGCGGGCCATGGCGACGGTCAGCGGGTGTGCATGAAGGTCTCGAAATTGAGCCGCTCAAGCCGACGATTGACCAGCGGCAGCGCCACCACGGTGGCGATCAGCATGCCGGCGGCGAACCCGTAGCCGTAATAGTAGGGACCCAGCACGGTGCTCGCGTATGAACATGCCGCATTGGCAAGCAACATGACGGCGGTGATCAGCACGGTTTCGCGCAGGTCATCGAGATAGAACAGGATATTCAGCGCGGCCATCACCAGCAGCTGCAGCATCACGCCTACGGAAATGATCGCCAGCTGACCGCTGTACAGCACCGAGATGTTCAGCGCGGGCAGGATGGCCCGGGCAAACGCGACCAGCACCAGCAGCGTCAGCCCCTGGGTGCCCAGGATGTCGCGAATGCCGTGACGGGCCGAGATGATCATCCGGCGGCGTTGCTGCTCGATGGCCCCAAGCGTGCCGCCATTGCGCACGAGGTTGAAATAGCGATCGTAGGCGTGGACGAAGTCGACCTCCATCCGGAACAGGAACACGGCCATGCCGGGCACGATGGTGAGATAGGCCAGGAAGGTGGGCGTGTCGTAGATCACCGAGCTGTGCAATACCCCGATGATGCGCTTGCCGGTGGCGGGCGAAAGCCAGAAGATGAATTTGTCGACCCATGCGCCGGCGTTGAACATGATGCCGGCCGGGATCAGCCACAGTCGACTCTTCTGGCGGCGGAAGAAATCCAGGTCGACCAGCCGGGTCGGCGGGTATTCCTTCCAGATCAGTCTCGACATGCCCAGCACCAGCAGCAACTGGCCGGCAACGAACCCGGCGAGCAACCCCTCCATGCCGAACGGGCGCAGCCACAGTGCCAGCACGATGACGGCACCGTACCCGGCCATGTAGATGGTCAGCACCGCCCGGAATTGCTTGAGGCCGGACAACAGCACGGTCAACACCCAGACCATGCACAGCAGCATGAAGCCGGTGATCATCAGCAGCCGATAGGCGGCCGAGGTGCCGGGAAACAGCATCAACATGGCCACGCTCGCCAGCAAGCTGGCCGGCAGCAGCAGCACCAGCATGGCCCCGTTGAGATTGGGGACGACGCACTCGGGGCGCCGCTCGAACAGGCGGTCGGCCACATAGCGCGTGTAGATCAGCTGGAAACCACCGGTATAGATCAGGCTCAAGGCAATCATCCAGGTCACGCTGACCTGGAACTGGGTGATCAGCACGGAGGGAATGACAAACCCGATACTCAACATGCCGAGCATCAGGATCGCCGCGATCGACAACACCCAGGGGCCGCTGCTGACGATGCCGGCGTACGCATAGGCACGCAGCAGGCCCAGGTAGGTTTCGCTGTGACTGAGCCGCCTGAGTTCGAAACCGATGCCGGCCATCAGCCGATGGCCTTGCGAAACAGTTGATCGAGGGTTGCCAGCATCGTCAACCGGTCATAGCGGCGCTCGACCCGGGCAACCGCCGTTGCCACGGCATCGCGGTAGCGCTGTGGATCGGTCAACAACGCCAATACCTGCGCGGCCAGCCCGTCGGGATCAGCCAGTCCGGCCACACCACCGGCCGAGCCCGGCACGTCATTGGCTTCGCCGCTGCCTTCGATCATCTCGCGGCAGGCGCCGACGTCGGTGGTGACCGCCGGTATGCCCGCGGCGAAGCCTTCAAGTACCGCCAGTGGCAGGCCTTCGCTGACCGAACTGAGCACGACCACGCCGACCTGCGGCAGGATCTCCTCGACGCGGCGAAAGCCAAGGAAGTGCACCGTTTCTTCCAGCCCCAGCGAAAGCACCAGCTCGCGGCACTCCAGCACATAGGCTGGGTCTTCCTCGGTCGGGCCGACGATCCACGCCTGCAGCTGCGGCAGTTGTTGCCCCGCGATCGCCGCGGCGCGGATGAAATTCTTGATGTCCTTGATCGGCACGACGCGTGCGATCAGCGCCATCACCGCCGGAATCGGTGCATCCAGCGGCCTTCGAAGGCCGACAAAGCGCTCGATCTCGACGCCATTGGGAATGATCCGGGTTCGTTCGGCGACAGCGCCATCGGCGATCTGCTGCCGGCGTGCGCGGTCGAACAGGCTGATGATCGGATCGGCCTTGCCGTAGGCCTGCCGGCTCGCGGTCTCGAAAAATGTCACCCACAGCGCGCGCAGATGGCTGATCTCGGCCTGGTCGGTCTGCAGGAAATTGCGGCGGTCGCGGATCCACTCCGCGTTCATCATGTCGATGCGCCGTTCGCGGGTATAGATGCCATGTTCCATCAGCACGAACGGCGTCCCCCGTTCGCGCGCACACATCGCGCCAAGCAGTCCCGCATAGCCGGTCGAGGGAGAGAAAAGCAGCCGCGTCGCGGGCAGCTGTGCCGCGATCTTGCCGAGAAGCCAGAGTGGGGCATGCATGTTGCGCACGGTCCAGAAGTAGTCGACGAACGACTCGGCCAGTGCCGATGCCTCGTACCGCCCGGTCAGGTAATTCCAGGCACTCTCGCTCTGCAGAAACATCGCCTGGCCGAGCGGGCTGTCCGGATCGGTCAGTTCCCGGTTGGTCGGCATGTCCGGCTGGCTGGTTTGCAGCCGGTCGTGGAACTGCCTGATGGTGGTTTCGATGGCCTGGTTCGGACCGCGCTTGGCACGGCGCGGTCGGCGGGCGGGCTCCTTCATCTTGTCGAACAGGAAATGACTCTGCACCTGCACCACATTGGGCGGCAGCTCGTAGCGCCAGCCTTCGTAGTCCCCCTCGCACGAGCCCAGAAACACCACGCCAAAACGATAGTGGTCGAGTCCGCGGATGACCTCATGGATCCACGAGGAGACGCCACCCTTGATGTAGGGGTAGGTGCCTTCCAGCAGCAGCAGGATGTCGACGTCAGGCGGATTGTTCATGCCGGACGGCTCCAGCGCCGCCGGATGATCCCGGCAATGGGAAGTGCCGCGAACAGGTCGCCGGCATCTGCCAGACGGCGCAGCTGAACGTAGTCGCGTGCCTCCCAGAGGCGCTCGGCCAGATACGGCATCACCCGCGCCGGCGCTGCCCCGGCTTCGAGGGCACGCTCGTAAAGCACGGTGCTGCCGGGCAGCCTGCACTGTTGCAGCCAGCGTGCCTTGGAGATCAGCCAGTCCGGCTGGTGGCCGTACAGTGGTTCGGCGAGATCCAGATGATGCCGCCATCGCTCCACGTAAAGGCGGGCCATGCCTTCGCGGGCCAGCCGCAGATACAGCATTTCCGCATTGAGATGGGCCGCCTCCAGATGCAGCGCGGCCGCTCTGGCGGTCTCGGCAGTCTCGATGCTTTCGATGGTCTTCTCGACCCGGCGGATCATGTGCAGCAGCCTGGATTCACGCCGATCCAGCAGGCCGGCCGCGGTCAGTCGGACACTCTCATCCGGATGGCTGAGCGTGTCGAACAGCACCTGGGAGGTATGCGCACTGCGTTTCTGCTCGATGATCATCAACGCGCGAATGGATTTGTCGGTGTCGAACGCACCCGTGCGCAAGCCCCGAATTGTCCCGCCGACGCCGAAATTCACGACCGGCCGCGGGCTTGCCGGGACAAACGGGGCGGTGGCGAGCCGCTGCGCCTCGGTAGGATCGTTGCGTTGGCTGAGCTGGTTGAACAGCAGCAGTGCCAGCAGCATGAGGATCAGTCCCAGTAACGGTATCAGCAGGCCGATGCCGAGTAGCGCGAGGTAATCCCGGTACCAGCGTTCGCGTCGGTTCGTCGGGCGCAGGCCGAGCCCGATGGCCGCCAGCAAGGCGCTCGCCAGGGCGTTGAGCAGCAACACGTGCAGCAGCAATGCATGCGCGGCGTGGTTGCCGGTGGCAAGCCATCCTCCGAACAGATCGATGCTTGCGCTCATCTCAGCCCTCCCGCTGCAGCAGGGCCAACAGTTCCTCGCCCGTCCCCTTGCGGATCTGGCCGTGGCGAACGCTCCAGCCGAGGCCGCGCAGGTGGCTGCCGAAATTTTCACGGCAGAGTGCATCAATCCGCTGCAGAAAACCGTTGGTGGCACCGTGACCAGCCAGCGCCAGCAGAATCATGAGCCCCGGTTGCGACGGTTCCAGCGGAGCTCGCCAGTACTGGTCGAGGCCACGTCGTGCGGACTGAATCAGCTCGACCACGCCGTCCTGCGCATCACGGCCAGGCGACAACAGGACCCATGCAGAGTGCACTTCCGCGCGTTGGCGCAGATGACCCAGTCGCGCCCATTCCAGCGCGAATTCGGGCGGGCATGTCGGCACCGTGCGCCGCACGGCGTGACTGAGCTGGCCACCACGCATGGCGTCGGCCACGAAGGCGGTCATCGCGGCGAGCGTCAGCAGGTTTTCCTCATCCACCGCGAGCAGGGGCAGCTCGACCACCACGATCAACGCCAGCAGGGTGCCATCGGCAGCGCTCATCGGCAGTACCACGCGATAGGCGGAGGCCTGTCCGGCCAGAATCTGGTCGACCGAATAATAGGCCAGCTGCTGGTTTTCGATGACGCCGGTGACCAGCGGATCGTTCACATCGAGTACGAAGTGCGGGCCGATGTATGCCAGCGGTTCGGACTGCGCCCGGCGATTGTCGGTCACCTGGAATACGCCGGTGGTACCGAGTCGCCCGTAGTAGGCGAGCATTTGCAGGATATGCCCGAGCGGGCGTTGCGGCAGCTCCCCTTGCTGCGCGTCGGATTTGCCCAGCTCGGCGGCGATGGCGTCCAGCGCCGTGCGCAGGTCGTACGACTGGGTGATCAGGTTTTCTTCGAGTCGGGCATGCGAGAGCCGGGTCACGTAGAAGACGCGGGTGAGCGACTCCAGTCGCTGCTCCAGATAGTCCAGGCTGGAATTGGCTTCGATCAGGCGGCTCTGCGAATGGCTGGCGTAAAGCCCCGCCAGGTAGGTGGCGATGAGACCGCCGATGATCTCGCCGCCAGGCTGTGAGCGAGCGGTGCCGAGCAACCAGATCTCGACGAAATTGCCGATGACCAGCACCAGTCCCGAGCCGACGCCGTAGGCCACCCCGTAGCGCAGGGCGATGGCCAGCGGAGCCAGCCACCACCAGGGGTAGTCGAAGTGCGCGTCGTGCCACAGGTACAGCACGGCCAGCGCCAGCAACGGAAACAGGGCTGACTCAAGTGACTTTTTCAGGATGGAGGAGAGCGCCGGGTCCATGAAAGCCATCAGCGGGTAGAGGAAGCACGCGACCTGGCCAGCGATTGCGCCTGCCCGGACATGACGGCAAAGGTGCCGCCGGCGGGCGGCGGCCGTCGGTGCAATCGCGGCATGCGGTTCAGCCTCATTGGCCCGTCAGGCGGGTGATCAGGCGATCCAGGGTTTTCTGGGCCAGCACGGCGACACCTTCGCGGCTGCCGCCACTGGCCGAGGCCGCACCGGTCCACAAGGTCTTGCCTGAGTCGATGTCGACCAGGGTCAGCGTGAAGCCGACTGCCGGTTGGCCGTCCAGTCCGATCTTGTAGTGCCATTCGTCAACGCTGCCGTTGATCAGGTAACGGGCGCCTTGTTTCGAGGCAAAACCCCGCGCCGCCTGTTCGGCCGCTTCCCCATTGTCGGTGGGCAGGCCACCGGCGTCGGGTTCCGCCGGTGGCATCAGCACCTGGCCGGTCACGCGCTGGGCCAGCAGGGCACGGATCAGCCGGGCCGCGCGCTGTCCGGCGTAGGGCGTGGCGGTATTGTTGATCAGCGGCGCCACGACCCAGGTCGCCGCGCGATCGACGCTCGGCGCCGGTGCGGCGCGAAAGCTGCTGCTGGCGCAGGCCCCGAGCAGGACCAGCCCGCCAAGCAGCAAGGGCAACCGGACGAGTCGAGGCAGGTCGGAAAGACGTTTCATCAGCGTTCCTCGCAAGCGTGGCCTGACGGCCGTGGCGGAGTCATCGATCATGGCGTGAAATAGTAGCGGTAGTTGAGAAAGGCGCTCAGGCTCTGGCTGCTGATCGCACCGGTATTGCTGGCATAGCCCAGTTCGAGGCTGAGGTGATCCGGTCCAAGCACGGGTGTGGCCACGCCGGCCTGCACCGCTGCACCGGGACCGGATACCGAGTTGTGACAGGCACTGGCATGGCCGAACAGGCGCAGCTGGTCACTCCATGCGTCCAGAAAATCTTCATTGAAGCCGACGCCCACGCAGGCCTGGGCATAACTGCGCGGCACGAAGAAGCCGGTATCGACGGGCTGCCCTGCCGGCACCAGATGCCACAGTGCGTTCGGTACGGACGGTGCCCGCTGGTAGCGCGCATCGGTGGCGGTGGCGATCAGGGTGAAATCCGGTGGAGCCAGCCACAGCTTGTGACGGTACTCCAGATCGAGGCCCTGCCGGTTGCCCAGCCAGCCACCGCCCTGTGCCCGCAGGCGACCCAGCGTGGCGGTCGCCGCCAGACTGTCCTGGGCAGACCACTGGTACTCGGCGGTGCCTCTCACGCGATCCATCAGTCCGGCGATCGCCAGCGGCACGGTGTCGTTGGCGCGCGCACCGTAGTCGATGGCAAGCCCCCATTGCAGGTTGCGCGTCATGCGGTAGCGGGTAAACACGCCAAACTGAGCATAGGCAGCAAGATTGCGACCGGCGCCAAGCGACAGTCCGCGTTCGCCGCGCGCCAGCTGCTGGACCAGCTGCGCCGAAGCGTATTGCCCGTAAGCCGGGATCGTGCCGAGCTGGGTGACGTCGTAGCGCGTCTGCTGGATGCGGTAGGCCTCGACATTCACGGCCATCGCATGGGTGATCCACGTGCGCGAGTTGAGCCCGAGATCGAACGCCTCAAGTCCGCTGCCGTAGCGTCCGCGCAACGAGCTGCCAAACGTGTCGGCTTGCGCGACAGCCAGATTCTGGAACTGCTGTTCGAGCTTGCGGTCGTCCGGCTCGCCTTCGAGCCCGCGGTAGGCGAGGGTCAGCGCCTGCGATGTCCAGCCCAGCTTGTTGGCGGCGGTGACGCGATCGCGGCGCGGCAGCTTATCGGCATCCGCGGCGAGCAGGCGCATGCTGGCGCTGTCGTCATCGGTGGCCAGGGCCTGGCTCAGCCGTGCCCAGCTGGGCGCTATCGTCATGGCGTAGTGGCGGGTCAGCCAGAGGCGGGTTGCCGCCGGGCTGTCCAGTGCGATGGTCCAGGCCAGCACCTGCTCTAGCGCGTGGGCATCGGCCGGGTTGTCCACCAGCGGCCGCATCGCACGGCGGGTCGGGTCACCGGGCCTGAGCCGGCTGGTCAGGCTTGCCAGGTCCTCGCGTTGCCGAGGCGTCAGCCGGGCGTGCGCCGCGGCGATTTGCCGTTGCAGCGGCTTGACCGCCTGGCGACGTACCGCCTGCGCGGCGTCGGGATGGTCAGCCTGATCGAGCAGGTCGGCGTACTGCATCAGCCAAGCCGGGTCATCGCGATGAGAGAATCGATCCGGGCGCAGCAACGCCAGGGCGCGACTGGGTTGATCAAGCAGGGCGAGGGCGGCTGCCAGCGCCTCGCGCACAGCCGGGTCAACGCGCAGTCGACCCGCCCATCGGCGAGTCAGCACACGCAATGGCGCGGTGTCGCGGCTGTCGATCAGCAACCACAGATAGCCGGCCATCACGTTCGCATCAGACGGTGCCCGTCGCAGTGCCTGGGCATAGCGACTGCGGGCGAGCGCGTCATGCCCCTCCTGCTGAGCCAGTTGTGCCCATTGCACCCAGAACTGCGCTTGTGCGCCGAGTGTGGCGCGGTCTTGCGGTCGCAGGCTGTCGAACAGGGTTTGACTCAGGGCGTTCCGATCGAGCAGCTTGGCGGCGGCCAGAGCCTGGAAAAACAGCGGGGTGGCATGGGTCTGGCGCCAGCCGATCAACGCATAGGCATAGGCCACCGCGGGGTTCGCGGTGACGTGAATCCGGTACAGGCGCTGGTAATCCTCCGCTTGCGCCGTGCCGGCGCGCACCAGGATTTGGCTGGCGTCTGCGGCGCGGTCGAAATCCTGCAGCATCCACGCCAGCGAGCTCAGCGTCTGCCAGTAAGCCGTGTCGTTCGCGGTGGCACTTGCTTGAGCCAGACGCAGCGTGGCCAGCGCCTGTTCGAGGTGCCCCTGGGCATACTCCATCGAGGCCAGCTCGAGGACGGTTTGCGGTTCGGCACCGTAGCGCGCAAGCATCTGCCGCAACACGGCTGCGCGCTCCTCGGGCCGACCGACCAGCGCCAGAATGTCCACCTGTTCGCTCAGAAAGAACTGGCGTGGGTGGCGCTGGTCAGCTTGCTTGAGGGCGGCCAGTGCCCGGTCGAATTGGCCGAGGTTGAGCATCGCCGCGACCAGCGCCTTCCAGTGATCGGCGTTGAAGGATTCTTCGGCGGCGCGCTGACGCATCAGCTGAATGGCCATATCGAACTGCTGGGTGGCGGTGGTCAGCGCGATGGCGTGTTCAAGCTGGTCGCCCTGATGGCCGGTGGTCGCCAGCCAGGCGTAGTTGCGTGCGGCCAGCGCGTCATCGTTGTGCTGCTCGGCGGCACTGGCCAGCCGACGATGCCACAGCACGCTGTCGGGGTAAGCCGCCAGCGCCTGTCTGGCCAGCGTGATGGCATCGTCAAGCTGGCCGGCGCCGAGAAACGCCTGCCACGCGAGATCGTAGTCCGACAGGTTGATCGGCGGGTGCGCGTCGTGTTGCGGCGTCGTGGCGGAAACCAGGGCGATGCTCGCGACGAGCAACGCCGCCAGGGTCAGGCCCAGCGCCAGCCAGCCGCCGGCGCGCGGCCGACGCGGCGCAGCCGCCGCTGGCCTGTTCCCGGATGGGTCAGTGGGCACGGAGATCTCCCAGGTGCACCAGTCGCCGGGCGTACTCCACCGACTTTGCGCTGTCACCGGCCTGCATCGCGAGGCGGGTCATGCTGCGCCACAGTGCCGTGGTGCCGGGCATTCGATCCAGGTTCGCGGCTGCTGCCGCCAGTGCCTGGCGCGGCTGACCGGCGGACAGGTAGGCCTGGATCAGCGCCTGGAACGCCGCCCAGCGTGTCGTGTCATCGTGGGCGCTGGTCAGCCAGCGTTGGGCGAAGTCCGCCTCGGCGGAGGGCTGGTCGGCCCATGCCGCGATCTGCATCAGCCGCGTCCAGTCGACCCGGGTCGGATCGAGGGCAGGCAATTGTGCCTGGGCAGCGCGCAAGGCATCCTGCGGCTTGCCAGCCGCCAGATGGCTCTGCAACAAGGCGTCGAATGCCTGCTCGTGGATGTCCGTCAGGGTGAGTGCCTTGTTCGGCGCCACGCTGTCGGTGGGGCGGACACCGGCGAGCCGGGACGCCCACACCAGACCGACCAGCCGCTCCATGCCGGTCACCAGATTGTGCGACGTCCCGATCGGTGGCGGAGCGCCAGTCGGTGCAGGCGCAAACTCGAGCGCCGCGGTGGCGTGACCTGGTTGCGACCGGTGGCCCGGGTTGCGCCGGGCTGGCGTGGTGGCGGCCAGCAACCGTTCGGCCATGCGGGCGGCGGTGTCGTACAACCCGGCCGCGATGGCGTGGCGGGTCTCGGCCAGCTGGTCGGCGAGGGTCAGCCGACTGCCGAGCTGGTCCAGCGCCCGGGCGTAGTCGGCACGTGCCTGTTCGCGGCGTGGCGAACCGGGCGCAATGGCAACAAACTGCGCCCGGCGCAGGCTCAGCCACAGTGCCGCAACCGGTGGGGTTGCGGGGCCGGCGTGGTTGATCAGCGGTGCCAGTGCCGCTTCGGCATCCTCCAGCTGTCCGGCGCGCAGGTGTTCACGCACCAGCTCCAGGCGGATGGTCCGGTCGCTTGGCTGGCCGCGCAGAAGCAGCTGCAGATAAGCGATGGTGGCTGCGTGGGGAGGGGCTCCCGTATGCAGTTGCTGGTTGATGAATTCCTTCGGGAACAGCAGCACCGCAAGCACCGCGATGACACCGCACAAGGCAACGATTTGTCCCGGCCCGACGAACCGGGTCGTGAGTTGCGGAGTGACGTGTCTCCGGTAGCGCGGGGTGCGTGGCCGGGTGGCGGTCATCAAGGCGGACACTCCACGTCGAGCCGGCCTCCGACCAGGGGCGAGCTGAACTGGCGCCGATTGCCATCAGCCACGGTGCTGGCCGGGTGACCCTCGAAGCGGATCTGGCAAGCCCGGCTGTTGGCCAGGGTCAGCCTGAGTGGCACATGGCCGGCAAGCGTCAGTGCGAGGGTGCCGTGCCGGCGCGTGAGCGCGGTAACCGGCGCATTGGCACTCACCAGATAGGGCTCGGTGGGCGGTGTCGCGGTGAGCACCAGCCGGGCACGATCCGGACCGAGGCTGATATAGCGGGACTGGTTGGCGTCGTCAAAACCGGCGATGTTGCGTGAGCGGGCGAAATCCGGATAGCCGCGGCTTTGTGCAATGCGCACGGTCTGGTCAGCGCCATAGCCGCCCAGCACATAGGCATCGCCATCCCGCGCGATGCCTGCATATTCGAAACCCAGCGCAATCTTCGAGTAGTACGACGGAAAAACCGGTGTGGTCGGTTGCCGGATCGCCCAGGCATAGACGGACTCGAGCGCGTCAAGGCCGCACGGGCGCGTGCCGGAGTAAAAGTGATAATAGATATTGATCGGTGCGAGGCGACGCGGCGACTCGGTCATGCGGAAGGTCTGCAGCACCTTCTTGTAGCCGCAATAGGGCAGCGCCCAGTCATGGGTGAACTGATCCTCGTTGGCGTCGGGGGCATACACCTGAAAATAGTGCCCTTTCCAGACCCCGAGCGGAACCACGTTGGTCAGCGAGGACGATTGCTCATCGATGGTGCTGTTGTTGCCGTTGATGTTCAGCAGGCCGGCCTTGTAGGTCAGCCCGACGACCTCCGCGTCCGGATCGGTGTCACCCGACCATTGATACAACGTCACCTTCTTGCCGGGGGGCGCGAGCAGATCGTTGATGATGCTGACCGAACCATTGACCTCCTGCCGCGGACTGAAGGTGTAGCCGGGAACCGGCAGGTTGTAGCCGTATTTCAGGCCGGACGCAGTGACGTACTCCTGCTCTTTTCCGGGCAAGTCGCCGGGCTCGATGTGCAGGCCGGCGGACAAGGCGGGATCCTGTTCCAGTGCGTGCCAGTTGAACGGATGCGAGTAGCTGTGCGATCCGATCTCGACCCATGGCAGGGCGAATATCGCCCGTGCGATCGGTCGGTAGATCGCCAGTTGTTGCGGGCCATACAGGCCGCCATCGACGAATTCACCGGCGATCACCGAGGCGGCAGTGGGAATCCGGTAGCGCAACAGGATCGCATCCAGGATCACCTTGGCCGCCGGCTGGTTCCAGTACTTGGGTACGAACGACGCTGACGCGAAGCCGTCGCCATCGAAGTGCGCGAACAGCAGGCGATTGCCGCTGGCCGTGGTGGTGTCAAAGGCCGGCAGGTCGCCGAGTCGCAGCGCCTGCTGAAAAAAGGCAAAGGGGTTGAGGATCCAGCGTGCGCGTGACTGGCTCTTGTTCAGTGCCCCTTGTGGCAGATACGCCACGACATACGGCGAGAGCGCGTAGCCGCCCCAGGCGGTGATCGCGATGGCGGTCTCCTGCTGCCCGTCGCGGGCAAGTGTCAGTCCGGCGCTGCCGTGCGCGAGCTGCAGTGGCGCAAAACCGTCCGGCAGCGCGCGAGCGGGGGTTTCGAATCCCACCAGCGCGGCGTCATGGGCACTGACGGTGATGGTCTTCAATCCGGACGACGGGTCCGGCCCCGGGATCAGGCCAAGCGGGGCGAGATGCCGGGCGTCGGCTGGAAACCCGAAATTGTCCAGGACCGCCACGGGCACGCCGGCATCCATCTGATGCCGAAGCCAGCGATAGACAGCTTCGCTCCGCTTGAGATCATTCCCTGAAAACCAGGTCACCACGCCGGCGATGCGGCCTTGCATCGGGACGTCCGGCAGGGTCTGCGTATCCACGTTGAGCGCACGGGTGGCGTAGCCCATGTGATTGAGCACCATCGCCGCATACCAGTTGACGTTGGTGTTCATCGGCGAGACCGCGCCGTCGTACAGCATCAGGATCTCTCGCGGCTGGGGCGTGACCGCGCCCACGCCAACGCGATTGAGCAGCGCATTGGTGACGTAGGGAACAAAGCCGTCCGTCACGATGTGTGCGGCGGTCTGCTGCGCCTGGCCGGGCTGATCGTCCGCCACATAGTCGATGGCAATCGGCACCAGCCCGCGCGACCTGACCGCCGACAGTTGCTGTTTCAGCCATGCGGAGTCGGCGGGCTTCACCTTGACGTAGCGTTGACTGGCCTGATCCCAGCCGCGATAGAGCGACTCCGCCGCGACCCCGACGACGCCCTGGTGCTTGAGCGAATCGAGCAGTGTGAATCCGCGATTGAGGATGAACTCGGCCTGCGGCAGCTGCGTGCGGATGCGCTCGATCAGGGTCACGATCCCTGCCTGATAGGCCCGCCGCTGTTCCGGCGCTGTCAGCGCCAGCTCGTAACTGTCCAGTGTGTCGAGGAAGAAATGGCTGAACCCGCGCGCGATCAGCGGCGCTATCCGCTGGGTGAATAGCCATTCTCGACAGCTGGCCACGCGCAGATCCAGGATGCGCGACTTCCACACGCCGTTTTGCCCGATGACACAGCTCGCCGGTGGCGGGTTCGGCGCATCGGCTGCCCCGGCGACTTCGCCGACCGAGACGTAACCGAAGTAGGTCGAGCCCTGTTGTCCCGGGCCGACTCCCGACACGGCCTCGGGCAGTCGCGCATTGCCATCCACCACGATCCAGTCGAACCCCTGCAGGGCGTTGATCGGTGGGTCCCGGCCATAGTAGAACGCGACCGAGGGCAGCCCCTTGGCGCTGGCCGGCGGGTTGGCAAAGGCATGGCAAGGCGCGGCACACAGCATGACCAGCAAGGCGAACAGCAGGCAGCTGGCCATCGGCCATCCGCGGCTTGCAGGCGTATGGCTGAAGGCTCTGCTGGCCAAGGGTACTCGCCACATTCTTGTATGGGGAAACATTTCCGGGGTGTCGGTCTCCAGCATGACTTGATCTATCCCCACATGCAGGTTTTCTTGATCGTGGCCGGTGCGCAGACCGCCGCCTTGGTCGACTTGTCGAACACGGCAAAGGTGTTGACGACGATCTGCGCATACTGGCTGATGCCGGCCGCACCGTCAGTATGTAACGAGGTGCCATGAAAAAGGTTCGCGATATCGGCCCATCCTTCACGAAAAGAGGCCGCCATCAGGCGGCCTCGGTGTGCTTGTTCGAATCTCGTCGGAAACCGGCTACTGACAGCCCGGGAACTTGAACGAGGCGATGCGCGTGTTCC
>JAJXTX010000038.1 GCA_021783385.1 Pseudomonadota bacterium | reverse complement strand
GCGAGGAGGAAGTCGCCGCGATGGAGGCCGAGCAGATGCGCATGGCCGAGCGCCTGCAGAAGCAGATGCTGGCCACCGGCGGCGGTGCGCCGGTGGACGCCTTCGGCAGCGCCCCGCCGGCGGCGATGGCCGGTGCCGCACAGCAGCGATCGGTGCCGAGCGACGCGCCCAAGGTCGGCCGCAACGAGCTGTGCCCGTGCGGCTCCGGCAAGAAGTACAAGCACTGCCACGGCCAACTGGCCTGATGCAAGGCGCTACCCACGAAACATCGGCAAGCGCGTTGGTCATGTGCGGGAGTCGGTCGGCCGGCTAGTGGGTTGTCGGCCGCAATGATTGCGCGGTACCGCGACTCGATGGCTCCTGGGCAGAGATTCCAGGCGCGTCGCATCCTCAGCCTGCATGCGCGGCGCTGATGGCGCCCCGGCGAGGCTCGGTCGGCGTTGATTCACGCAACCCAATCCCACATCATCGGACCTCACGTCACAGGCGCATGCCGTCATGAGCAACCCGAGGCGCAGATACCGGCATTACGCCGATTTGCTGGTGTGGGGATTGGCTGCGGTACTGGCGTGGATTCTGCCCGCAGGTGCCGCTGCGGCGGACGAATCCTGGCAAGCCCAGCCCTACCAGCTGGGCCAGGGGCTGTATTTTCCGCAACAGTCGTTACGGGTCGGCGGCTATGCCGACATTCACTTCTACAGCCTCGACAAACACCGCGCGGCGCTCAGCGTCGAGGACCTCAGCCTGTTTCTGTCCAGGGATATCGGCACCCACTGGAAGCTCTTCAGCGAAACCGAACTCGGCGACGCGCTGGTCATCGACAGCCAGCACGCCACCACCAAGGATGCCAATATCGATGTCGAGCGGCTCTACGCCGACTATCACACCCGCAGCGGCATCACGCTGCGCTTCGGCAAATTCCTCACCCCGGTAGGGCAGTGGAATCTGGTGCACGCCGACCCCCTCGTGTGGACCGTGTCGCGCCCACTGACCACTACGGGCAGTTTCTCGCGCCATGCCAGCGGCGCCATGCTGTACGGCACCGTCAACCTCAGGCAGAACGATCTCGATTACTGGCTGTTCGCGGATGACAGCAAAGCGCTCGCCTTCACGCGCAGCCACAATCTGGCCTTCACAGACTATGGTGCCAGCAGCACGCTGAGGAATGATTTTCAGCATGCCGTTGGAGGTCAATTTCTGTATCACATGCTGGATGACCGTCTGAGCCTGGGTGCGTCTTATGTGCGTTATGCCCTGAAAACCCCCCGGCAGCAGTACCGACTCACCGGTATCGACTTCGGATGGTCAGGCCGTCGCGTCGAATTCAGTGGCGAGGGCATCTGGCGCACGGCGGACAGCCCCCAGGTTCCGGATGAATATGGCGGGTATGTGCAGGCGGTTGTTCCGCTGCCGCGGCACCTGTATGCCGTGGCACGCTATGAGCGGTACCGGAATTCGCTGCCCAGCCAGTGGGTGACCCTGAGGACATTCGGCATCGACTACCGGCCCGAATCCGGCATGTCGCTCAAGCTCGAATACCGTGAGGGAAACAACAATGCCGCGCTGGCGCCGAACGGCGTGCTGGCCTCGATCGGTGTGCTGTTCTGAACCATGCCATCAACCTTCACTCGCTGGCTGGTCGTGCTCGGCGTCCTGGTCGTCGCGGGGACCGGCGCGCGCTGCGCGATGGCGGCACAGGCAGGCGAATCGAGAATCGCGGTCATCGTGTCGAGCCGCGATCACGGCGTGCAGACGGTTGATCCGGGGACGCTGCGCAACATCTATCTGAAGAAGGTCTTCGTCGACCCGCACGGGCACGCCTACATTCCGGTCAATCTGCCGCCGGAGAGCAGGCTGCGGCAGGCCTTTTCCCGCGCTGCTATCGGCATGAGCGAACGGCGGTTGCAGAACTATTGGAATCAGCAGTACTTCCAGGGCGTCAGCCCGCCCTTCGTGCTCGGGTCCGAGGCGGCGGTGGTGGAATTCGTGGCCAAGACGCCCGGCGCCATCGGCTATGTGGAACCTTGCTTCGTCACCGCAGACGTCCATGCCGTGCAGATGCTGACGCTCCCCGCAGCGGCATCCCTGCCGCCTGCCGCAGCCTGTCCGAGGCGCCCGGTGCGTTGATCCACAGCCCTCTCTGCGCCGTGGTCGCGCCTGGGTCCAGGAGCGCAGCGACCCCGCAATCGTTGGCAGACAATCCCTGCAGCCTGCAACTTTCGGTAGCCGGTATGTCACCGAAAAAGTACAGATATAACTATATGAATCAGTGAATTATGTGATTGGCACGAATATCGCTTTATGCCTGGAGGTCAATCACCTCTCGCGGAGCGTCACATGCCTGGTCATGCAACAAGTTTCGGCGCCGATACATGCCTGGCGGATGGCATGTCGCCGCGCTTGCCCACGCCAACCCACGGCCTGCTGCGCACGCAGACCGAGAGCGCAGCGCCGCTGCGCCGGATGATCGCGGCGAGCCATGCGGAACCTGCCGACAGCGCCGCTGGACGCGGACAGACGCTCGTTGCGCGGGCCGACCGCTCGGGCGGCAGCCTGCGGGTGGTGCTGTATTCCCACGACACGTTCGGGCTCGGCCATCTGCGCCGCAACCTCGCCATCGCCACGCGCCTGCTGGAGTGCGACGGCAGGTTTTCGGTTCGACTGCTGACTGGTTCGCCGGTCATCGGGCAGTGGAATCTTCCGCCCGGTCTGCAGGTTCAACCGCTGCCACCGGTGGTCAAAACCGGCGCCGAACAGTACGCCGCGCGCGATGGCGAGCAGCTGTTCGGGATGGTCAAGGGCTACCGCGAAGCGCTGATTCTCAAGACCATCCTGCGCTACCGGCCGGATGTGTTCCTGGTCGACCATGCCCCCGCCGGCATGAACGGAGAACTGCTTTCGACGCTGGCGCTGATTCGCCGGGAGCTTCCGCAGACGCGGACCATCATTGGACTGCGCGATATCCTCGACAGCCCGGCCACCGTGCAAAAGCTGTGGCGCGAGCAGGAGATCTATCCGCTGCTGGAGCAGGCCTATGACGATATCTTCGTCTATGGCAGCCGGGCGCTGTTCGACGTGGTCGAAGGTTACGGCATGTCGCCCGCGCTCGGTGCGCGCGTGCGCTACTGCGGCCACGTGGTGGCAGCCCCAGCAGCGCATGCCCGACCCGCCGGCGCGGTACAGGCGCAGCCCTGCTGGAGTCCGCGTCGCCCGCAGGGACGTCCGGTGGTGCTGGTCACCGCCGGCGGCGGTGGCGACGGCTTCTTCCTGATGGACGCCTACCTGCAGGCGCTGGCGCAGCTGCCGCAGGGCAGCGTGCATTCGGTGGTGGTCACCGGGCCGCTGATGCCCGGCGACGAGAGCGACGCCTTGCGCCAGCGCGCCGCCGGTCGGGCGGATGTCGAGCTGGTCGACTACACGACCGATCTGGTGCCCAGCCTGCGCGCGGCCGACCTGGTGGTGGCGATGGCGGGATACAACACCAGCGCCGAAATCATGGCTCTGCGCAAGCGCGCGATCCTGGTGCCGCGCGCCGCGCCGCGGGCGGAGCAGCGCATGCGCGCCAGCCTGCTGGCGAAGCTTGGCGCCGTCTGGAGCGTCGAGCCCGATGCGCAACTGGTGCAGAATCTCGCCGCGCTGATTCCCGCCGCGCTGGCCGCGCCACCGCCGCTGGAGTCCGCCGCTGCGGTGATCGACCTGGATGGCGCCGAGCGCGTCGCGCAGTACCTGCTGGAGCGCGCCTGCATGCCGACAGCCTCGCTGGAGCGCCGGGCATGATCGACCATGCGGCAGGACCAATTGCCTACGTGATGAAGCGCTATCCGCGCCTCACCGAGACCTTCATCCTCAACGAGATCCGCGCGATGGAGCGGCTGGGTGCGCAGCTGCATATCTTTTCGCTGCTGCCGCCGGAGCCGCCGCCACATCACCCGATGGTGAGCGAAGTGGTCGCGCCGATCCACTCGCTGCCGCCGCAAGGTCGCGCCAAGTGGGCCGGCCTGGCCCGCGCGCACGGCCGCATGCTGGCCGCCTCGCCGCTGCGCTATGCGGGTGCGGTGCTGCGCGCGATGCTGTGGTCGGTACTCTCGCCCAGCCCGCTGTCGGTGTGGAAGCAGTTCGGTCGCGGCGGCTATGTGGCGAGTTCCTGCCGTCGCATGGGCATCCGCCACATCCACGCGCATTTCGCCAATGCGCCGGCGGCAACGGCGCGCTTCGCCAGCCTGATGTCCGGCATTCCCTTCAGCTTCACTGCGCATGCCAAGGATCTGTACCTGACCCCGCCGCGGGTGATCCAGCGGCGCGCGCGCGCGGCCACCTTTGTCGCCACCTGCACCGGCTACAACGCGCGCTACCTGGAGGATCTGCTCGGTGCCGATGCCGGCAAGGTGCATCTGGTCTATCACGGCATCGACCTGTCGCAGTTCGGCGTGCGCGAAGCGCCGCAGCCCGCTGCGCAACCCCAGCCTCGGCTGATACTTTCCGTGGGCCGGCTGGTGGAGAAGAAGGGCCATGATGACCTGATCACCGCCTGTGCGCTCCTGCGCGGGCGCGGTCACTCCTTCCGTTGCATGATCGTCGGCGAAGGCCCGCTGCGCGGCGCTCTCGCGGCGCAGATCGCAGAGCTGCAGCTGGAGGGCATGGTGACGCTGGAGGGTGCGATGACGCATTCGAAGCTGATCGCGCTGTACCGTCACGCCGACCTGTTTGCGCTGGCGCCGCGCATAGCCGACGACGGCGACCGTGACGGTATTCCGAATGTGATCGCCGAGGCGATGGCCATTGGCATCCCGGTGGTGTCGACGGATGTGTCCGGCATACCGGAGCTGGTCCAGCCTGGGCGCACCGGAATGCTCGCGCCGCCGAATGATCCGAGTGCCATGGCCGATGCGCTTGGCCAGCTGCTGGCTGATCCACACGCGGCGACGCAATTGGCGCGCGCGGCGCGCGCTCGGCTGGAGCAGGACTTCGACCTGTGGACCACGACGCGCCGTCTGCATGCACTGATCGGATGTCATGAGTGCGGCGAAGTAAGCGCTCAGCCAGCCGCTGCCGCCGCCGAATACCCAACGACCAACGTCGAGGTCGCCTCATGAAAATCCTCTACATGAATCCCGACCGGGGTATCCCGGTACTCGGCGACAAGGGTGCCTCGGTGCATGTGCGCGAATTCATCACGGCGGCGGCCGAACTCGGCCATGAGGTGTTGCTGGCCTGCGCCACGCTTGGCAGCGGCAATCCGCCGCCGCCGGCGCGCATCGCGTGCATCGAATACAGCGTCACCGACGCGGAGCTGCATGCGGCGTGCATCGAGCTGGGGTTGCCGGTGTCCGCGCTGTCCGATCTGGCCCTGCGTCGCGAGATCTCGCGGCTGGCTTATGACCGAACCTTCGCCGCGCGCGTGCTCGGCCATCTCGGCAGCAGCGGCTTCCGGCCCGACCTGGTGTACGAACGCCACGCCCTGCTGCATCGGGCCGGCGTGCGCGTGGCGCGCCGGCTCGGCGTGCCACGCCTGCTTGAGGTGAACGCGCCGCTGGTCGAAGAGCAGCGGCGCTTTCGCGGGCTGCGGCTGGAACGCGAGTCGCGCGCGGCGGAAGTGGAGTCCTATCGCGGTGCGGATGCGATCGTGGCGGTATCCGCGGCGGTGGCCGAGCATGTCGGCGACATCCTCGGCAGCCAGCAGACGGTGCACGTCATGCCCAACGGGGTGGATCTGGCGCGCTTCGGCAAACACCAGGGCGGCAGCGTGCTGCGCGCGCAGCTGGGGCTGGGCGGCAGTCCGGTGCTGGGTTTCGTCGGCAGCTTCAAGCCGTGGCACGGCATGATGTTTCTGCTCGAAGTGTTCCGGGCGCTGGTGGAGATCCGGCCCGAGCTGCGGCTGCTCGCCGTCGGTGACGGCCCGGAACTGGAGGCCATCCGCAGCCGCGTTGCCGAGTGGGGCCTGCAGCGCCAGGTCAGTCTGCCCGGGCGGGTGCCGCACGCCGAGATTCCGGCCTGGCTCGATGCGATGGACGTCAGCGTTGCGCCGTACCTGCCGGATCCGGATTTCTATTTCTCGCCGATGAAAATCGTCGAGTCGATGGCGGCCGGCTGCCCGGTCGTTGCGCCGCGCATCGGCCAGATTGCCGAGCTGATCGAGGATCAGACCAGCGGACGGCTGTATGCGCCAGGTGATCAGGTCGCGTGTGCGTTGGCGCTGCTGGAGCTGATCGATGCGCCCGAGCATCGCCGTCAGATGGGGCGTGCCGCCGAGCTCGCCGCGGCCAGCCACAGCTGGGCGAACGTGGTTGAACAGGCGCTGTCGCTGGCGCACGCGCCCGCGGTGTGCCGGGCGGTGGCGCAGTGATGGTGCGGCGCGCGCGCCCGCACGCGTGGCTGCTTGATTATCTGTGGCCGGAGTGGAAAGCGCTGTCCGCCGGCGCACTGGTGATGAGCGTGCGGGCGGTGGTGCTGCTGCTGCTGCCGTGGCCGCTCAAATACACCATTGACAACGTGATCTTCGGCCGGCCGCTGCCGGGCTGGCTGCACGCCATGCTGCCGGCAATCGCGCAGCAGCGCATGCCGCTGCTGAACCTGCTGGCGCTGGTGATGCTGGCCCTGGGTGCGGCCGATGCCCTGCTGGTCTATCTCGGCAACCGGCTGTTTCTGGACGCCGGGCAGCGCGTGGTGTTCGCCATCCGCTTCGACCTGTTCGCCCACCTGCAGCGGCTGTCGCTGGAATTCCATCGCCGCCATCGCGGCGGCGAACTGATGTCGCGGCTCAGTGGCGATGTGAAGCAGCTGCAGGACTTCGTCGCTGCCGTCGGCATCGATCTGCTGCCGCATGCGCTGACCATCCTGGGCATGGCCTGCGTGATGATCGTGATCGACTGGCGCTACGCGCTGATCGCGCTGGCGATCGCGCCGGTGCTGTTCTACATCGCGCGCTTCTACTCGCAGCGGCTGCGGCAGGCGCTGCGCGAGGTGCGAAACCATGAGGGCACGCTGTGGGGCGTGACGCAGGAAATCCTCGCCAGCGTGCAGGTGGTGCAGGCGTTTGCGCGCGAGTCGCACGAGGACGATCGCTTCAGCGAGCACGCCAGCAAGAGCCTCACCGCCAGCCTGCATGCCAACCGCGTGCAGGCGCGCTATGGCCCGAGCATGAACCTGGTGATCGCGGTCGCCACCGGGGCGATCATCTGGTACGGCGCGGCCAGCGTGATCCGCGGCGCGCTGACGCCGGGCGATCTGCTGATTTTCCTGGCGTATCTGCGCGGCATCGCCACGCCCGCGCGCCAGCTGGCGAAGACCGGCCGGGTGATCGGCCGCGCCGGCGTGGCGCTGGAGCGGATCGGCGAATACCGCGCGGAAACGCCCAGCGTGGTCGACCCCGAGGGCACCAGCGCGCCGCCCGCACGGGCGCAACGGCTCGAATTTGCGGAAGTCGGGTTCGGCTACCGGCCCGACCAGCCCATCCTGCAGGACATCAGCTTCGTGCTGGAGGCGGGCAAGACGATCGCGCTGGTCGGCCCCACCGGCGCGGGCAAGAGCACCATCGCCAGCCTGATACCGCGCTTCTACGACCCCACCGCCGGATCGATACGGCTGGACGATCGCGATCTGCGCAGCCTGCCGCTGAACTATCTGCGCCGGCAGGTGGCGATGGTGCTGCAGGAGCCCGCACTGTTCCAGGCAACGATCTGGGAAAACATCGCCTACGGCCGCGAGGGCGCCCAGCGCGCGGATGCGGTGCGTGCGGCGCGCGAGGTCGGCGTCGATCAGTTGATCGAGCAGCTGCCCGGCGGCTACGACGGCATGGTCAGCGAGCGCGGGCTCAGCCTCTCCGGCGGGCAGCGGCAGTGCATCGCGATTGCGCGGGCGATGCTGTGCGATGCGCCGGTGGTGATTCTGGATGAGCCTAGCAGCAGCCTGGATGCGCGCACCGAGCGCGAGCTGATGCTGGCGCTGGCGCGGCTGGCCTCGCGTCGCGCGGCGCTGGTGATCGCACACCGGCTCTCGACGGTGATGAATGCTGACCTGATCCTGGTGCTGGAACGTGGACGCATCGTCCAGCGCGGCACTCATGCGCAGCTGCTGGCGACGGGCGGGCTGTACGCCAGCCTGTGGCAGGCACTGCGTGACGACACCCCCTCTCCCAAACTCCGAATGGTCGCCCCATGAATTCTGCCGGCAACGCTGCCCGCACCATGCGTCTCCTCCCGTGCGCGTGCGCGCTGGTGTTGTTCGCCGCCAGCACGCGACCAGCCCACGCCGATCCGTGGATCCCGGCCGCGGGTCACGGCGTCGTCGATCCGATGCTGCGCTACTTCAGCGCCAACCACGCATTTTCGCCGACGCATTTCGGCAGCAGTACCTATCCGTCCTCGCAGCAACGCGAGACGCAGCTGCGCATCAACGGTTCGCAGGGCATCGGCCACGGCCTCTCGATCGAGTACGACCTGCGCGGCGGCGCTGTGCAGGACACCCGTCATCACGCCGGCCAGCAGGTCGTCAGCCGTGCCAGCGGCCTGGAAGACCAGGTGATCGGTTTGAACTACGGGCTGCGTCAGACCCAGTCCTTCGCCGACTCGATTACCCTCAACGCGGTCTTGCCGACCGGCTCCACCAGCCAGTCGCCAGCGCTGGGCTCGGGCAAGGCGGCGATCGAACCGGACTACCAGGTCGGTATCGCCCGCGGTGCGATGTTTGCGACGCTGATGGCCGGGCCGCGCGTGTTTCTTGACGGGGGCGCCGTGCAGCTGCGCAGCTCGCTCTCGCTCGGCTACCGGGTGGCGCCGCGGTTCCGGGTCAGCGGCTCGGTGTTCTACGTGCGCACGTTGCAGCGTCAGCAGGTGGTAGCCCTGGCCGACCGCGGCGAAATCTACAACCTGCTGCGGGTGGGCGCGAAGCTGGAATATCTGCCCGCCGGTCGCTTGCGCCAGTGGCGTCCGTTCATCGGCTACGAAGACTCGCTCGCCGGCAAGGGCATCCATGCCGGCCGGCGCATCGTCCTCGGCCTTGCCGTGCACTATTGAGCGCCATGACGGATGCGAGCATTCCGCTGTTGCTGGCGCGCCACGGGCAGACCGAGTGGAGCCGCAGCGGGCGCTATCAGGGTCGCTGCGATCCCCCGCTGATCGACGAGGGCCGCGCGCAGGCGCTGCAGATCGGCATGCGCGCACGCGGGCAGGGCGTGCGCTCGATTCTGAGCAGCCCGCTGCGCCGCGCCCGCGAGACCGCCGAGATTGTGGCCGCCACGCTGGGGCTGGACGCCCCGCGGGTCGACGCGCGGTTGATCGAGCTGGCCTACGGCGCGTGGGAGGGGCTGACCCAGGCCGAGGTGCGCGCGCGCTGGCCAGATCAGCTGCGTCAGTGGAAGCGCGTGCCGGATACCGCGGCGCTGCCGGGCGGCGAGAGTCTCGCCGACCTGCGCCAGCGCTTGCAGCAGTTTCTGCAGGACCCGGAATGGACGGCGCACGATGGCAGCGTGCTGATCGTCAGCCACGCCGGGCCGATTCGCATCGCGCTGCTGGAGGCCGCCGGGATGCCGCTGGGCATGTTCCGGAACATCCCCGTGGCCACCGGTTCGCTGCACGCGTTGACGCTGCACCGGCGTCACGGAAACAGCAGCCATTCAACCCAACTTGAGGAGCAAAAACCATGCGCATTGCAATGATCGGTGGTGGCTATGTAGGCCTGGTCTCGGGCGCCTGCCTGGCCGACATCGGCAACGACATCGTGATTGTCGAATCCGATCCTCGGCGCTATGCGGCGCTATGCCAGGGGCGCATGCCGATTTACGAGCCCGGCCTCGAGGCGCTGGTGAGCGCCAACATCCAGGCCGGCCGGCTGCGTTTCGACAACCAGCTGCAGAGCGCGCTGCACGGCGTCGATGCGGTGTTCCTGGCCGTCGGCACGCCGTCGCGACGCGGTGACGGGCACGCGGATCTGACCCACGTGTTCAGCGCCGCCGAGCAGGTTGCGGCTGCGCTGGACAGCCCGGTCGTGCTGGTCACCAAGTCCACCGTGCCGGTAGGCACCGGACGCCGGCTGGCGGAGCGGATGCTGGAACTGCGGCCGGATCTGCACATCGAGATCGCATCCAACCCCGAGTTTCTGCGCGAGGGCAACGCGATCGAGGACTTCATGCGGCCCGATCGCGTGGTCATCGGTACCGAGAGTGCGCGGGCGCGCGCGGTGCTCGGCGAAATCTACCGTCCGCTGCAGCTGCCCGCGGACGCGCTGCGGTTCACCGGACTGGAGAGCGCCGAGCTGATCAAGTACGCAGCCAACGCGTTCCTGGCGATGAAGATAACCTTCATCAACGAGATGGCGGATCTGTGCGAAAAGGTCGGTGCCAACGTGCGTGACGTCGGCCACGGTATTGGCCTGGATCGCCGGATCGGGCCGAAATTCCTCGAGCCCGGTCCGGGCTACGGCGGCTCGTGTTTCCCCAAGGACACGCAGGCGCTGATGCGGATTGCGCAGGAGGCGGGCGCGCCGCTGCGGCTGGTGGAAACGGTGGTGAGCGTGAACGATGCGCGCAAGGCGGGCATGGCCGGGCGGATCATCGCAAACTGCGGCGGATCGGTGCGCGGCAAGCAGATCGCCCTGCTCGGCCTCACCTTCAAGCCGGATACGGACGACATGCGCGATGCCCCCGCACTGAGCATTGTGGATCGTCTGCTGGCGGAGGGCGCACACGTGCGCGCGTTCGATCCGGTCGGCATGGCGCAGGCGCGCCCGCTGCTGCCCGAGAGCGTGCAGTACTGCCGCGACGTGATCGAGGCCGTCGACGGCGCCGATGTGCTGGTGGTGGTCACCGAATGGGACGCCTTCCGCAGCATTTCGCCCGCATGGCTGCACACGGTAATGCGTGGCAAGCTGGTGGTGGATCTGCGCAATATCTTCGATGCGGAGGCGATGCAGTGCGCCGGACTTTCCTATCACTCGATCGGGCGACCTGCGGTCCACCCGGTGCCGCGGTTGCATCCACTGCCGCTGCGCCAGGCGGCTGCGATGCGCCAGCCGGGTGCGCTGGGCGGCGCGCAGCCGCTGCCTCTGTCCTGATCCGCCCGGTACTGGTCGCGCAGCGTGCGCACCGGGCACGACCCGGTGGGCTCTGATTGAACAAATTGTTCACACGCGGCGCCGCGCGCGGCCCTACCTTGAACGCAGCAGCGATTGGCTGGATCGGATCCCTCGCGGTGTGCACGAGAATCAGCGCTGACCAGGTCGTGCACATGCATAGCCATGCTGCCAGCAGCGGACCCGCGGCGTGACGGCTCGCTCGGCCCTGCTGCGTGCGTTCTTCTGGATGCTGCTCGGCTCCATCGCCGTGATGGGGGCGCTGTCGTTTGTCGAGTTTCGCCGCGCCCTGCAGTCGGAGATTGCCGACAATCTCCAGTTCGGCGCCGGCGCGGTGAAGGAGCGCATCGATACGTTCCTGTTCACGCAGATGGAAAGCATGCGGGTCTGGCGCAACCTGCAGGTGATGCAGGACATCCGTGTCAACGACGTCGACAAGCGTATTTCCAACTTTCTGTCCGAGCTGCAGGCAGGCCAGGGCAGCATCTACCAGACCCTGCTGTGCACCGACACTTCCGGCCGCGTGGTGGCGGCGACAGATCGTGCACTGATCGGAAAAATGGCGCCCTCGATCCGCGCCTGGCAGCAGATGCCCGATTCAAAGCTGAAGGACGTGTTCATCGCGACCAGCTACCAGCCCGGCGGTGAGGCGGTGGTTTTGCGCACGCTGATCCCCAACGCGTTTGGCCGCGGCAACCTTGGCATGCTGTATCTGACGGTGGACTGGGGCGCCGTGCAGGGGTTGCTCGACAAGGCCGCCGCCGACGGGCCGCGCAGCCTGCTGCTGCTGGACGCGCAGGGCCGGGTGATCGCCGCATCGAGCGCGCTGCGTGAACGCCTGCGCCTGCCCCATCAGCGCATGCTGCACTGGGCCGTACCCGCGGTCGGCGTGACTTCGTATATCCATGATGGCGCCGCTCTCGGCTACCGCTCGCTGCTGGTCGGTGCCGCTGCCTCCAGCGGCGACCCGCAGTTCAAAGGGCTGGGCTGGCATATTCTGATGATCGAGCGGACCAGCGAGGCGTTTCGCCCGGTCTGGCGCATGCTGTGGGGCATGCTGGTGGTGCTGCTGCTGACGCTGGCGCTGGGTCTGTGGCTGGCGTCGAGACTGGCCGGCCGCATCGCGAAACCGATCGTCGACCTGACCGAATTCACGCGGCGCTTCCGCCAGGGTGATGAGACCCTGCCGAGCGCGCCGGTCACCACGATAACCGAGGTCACAGAGCTGTTTCGCGCCTACGTCGACATGATCCAGGTGCTGGATCGCTCGCGCGAGCAGGTGGTGCGCGCCGGCAAACTTGCGGTGGTGGGCGAGATGGCGGCGGTGATGGTGCACGAGATCCGTACGCCGATGAGCATCGTGCGCAGTTCGGCGCAGCTGCTGGCCCGTCACACCACGCTCGGTGAGCGCGAGCGCGAACTGATCGGATTCATCCTGAGCGAGACCGAACGGCTCAATCCGCTGGTGAACATGCTGCTGGAATGCGCCCGGCCGAAGTCGCCGGATTTTCGTCCGCAGGACATGCATGCCATCGTCGACAGCGTACTCAACCTGATCGCGTCACGGGCCGAGGTCGCCGGCGTGCATCTGGAGCGGGATCTGGAGGCGCAGGGCGTGGTGTTCGCCTGCGATCGCGAACAGATGATGCAGGTGCTGCTCAATCTGGTGCTGAACGCGCTGGAGTTTGTCAGCAGCGGCGGCAGGGTTGCGGTAAGTACCTACCTGGAAGCGGGCGCGCTGTGGCTTTCCGTGGCTGATGACGGGCCCGGCGTTCCGCCGGCGATCCGCGAGCTGATCTTCGATCCGTTCTTCACGCGCCGCCAGGGGGGTATCGGTCTCGGACTGACCATCGTGCAGCAGATCGTGCAGGCGCACGGCGGCGAGATTTTCGTCACCGACAGCCCCTGGGGCGGCGCGGCGTTCAACATCCGTCTTGACATGAATTTAGCTGGGTGAGGTGCAAGTGAAGCGAATGCTGGTGGTCGACAACGAGGCAAGGATGCGCCAGATCCTGGAGCTGGCGCTCGGCAGCATGGGCCATGAGGTGGTGCAGGCCGCGGACGGAGTGGAGGCGCTGGCCGCCATCGATGCCACCCGCTTCGATCTGGTGCTGACCGATCTGCGCATGCCGCGGATGGACGGCATGCAACTGCTGCGCGAGTTGCGTGAGCGTGGCGAGGAGGTGCCGGTGATCGTGCTGACCGCTTACGGCACGATCGAGACCGCGGTGGAGGCGATGCGGCTCGGCGCGTCGGACTACATCATCCGGCCGTTCGAGATCGAGACGATCGAGCTGGCGGTGACACGCACCCTCGCGGTCAGCGTGGTGCAGCGCGAAAACCGCTTCCTGCGCGATGAGGTATCGCGGGGCTGGGGCGAGTTCATCGGGGTCAGCGAGAAAATGCAGGCGCTGTATCGGCTGGTGCAGCAGGTGGCGCCGGCGCGCAGCAACGTTTTCATCGTCGGCGAGACCGGTACCGGCAAGGAACTGGTGGCGCGCGCCCTGCATCACGCTTCCGGCCGCAGCGGATTGTTTGTGCCGATCAACTGTGCCGCGATTCCCGCCGAGCTGCTGGAGAGCGAACTGTTCGGGCACGAAAAGGGCGCCTTCACCGGCGCCGCCCGCGGCCGCGTGGGCAAATGCGAGCTGGCCAGCGGCGGCACCATTTTCCTGGACGAGATCACCGAGATGCCGCTGGCGCTGCAGGCCAAGCTGCTGCGCGTGGTGCAGGAGGGCACCATCGAGCGGCTGGGAGCGAACGTGACGATGCCGGTCGATCTGCGGATCGTGGCGGCTACCAATGTGGATCTGCAGCAAGCGGTGGAATCGGGACGGTTGCGCCAGGATCTTTATTTCCGGCTGAATGTGGTGCGTATCGACGTGCCCCTGCTGCGTGACCGGCGCGAGGACATCGCGCTGCTGGCGCAGCATTTCCTCGGCAAATACGCCAGCGAACTCGGCCGCCCGCCACCGCGGCTGACGCGGCAGGTGCTGGAGCGGCTCGAAGCGCATGGCTGGCCGGGTAACGTGCGCGAGCTGGAAAACCTGATGGAACGGGCGATGGTGCTCAGTGAGGGGCAGGAGATCACCTTGCAGCACTTTCCCGCGAACATGCTGCGCGAGCGTCAGCCGGCGACGGAGCCGGAGCCGAGCATGTCCGTCGGCACCGACGCACTCTCGTTGCGCACGCACGTCGACGCACTGGAAAAACGGCTGATCGAAGCGGCGCTGGCGCGCAGCGACAACAACAAGGCGGCGGCGGCACGGCTGCTGGAAATCAGTGAGCGGGCGCTGTGGTACAAGCTCAAGCGCTACGAGCTGTAGGCGCGCAAGCGTCAAGGCGACGGTGGCTGCCCGCGCGCGTCCAGCCCTTGCCACGATGGGATCAGTCCTCGACGCCCGGCGGTCGCTGGCGGTGCGCTTCGGCCTGCACCGCGATGTACTGCGGCTCCTCGCCATCCAGGCGCAGCGCGGTGAGCTGCCCGCCCCACACGCAACCGGTGTCGATCGCATGCACGCCGAGCCCGGCGAAGCGGCCCAGCGCCGACCAGTGGCCGCACACGA
>JAJXTX010000037.1 GCA_021783385.1 Pseudomonadota bacterium | reverse complement strand
GCGAGGAGGAAGTCGCCGCGATGGAGGCCGAGCAGATGCGCATGGCCGAGCGCCTGCAGAAGCAGATGCTGGCCACCGGCGGCGGTGCGCCGGTGGACGCCTTCGGCAGCGCCCCGCCGGCGGCGATTGCCGGTGCCGCACTCCCGCGATCGGTGCCGAGCGACGCTCCCAAGGTCGGCCGCAACGAGCTGTGCCCGTGCGGCTCCGGCAAGAAGTACAAGCACTGCCACGGCCAACTGGCCTGATGCAAGGCGCTACCCACGAAACATCGGCAAGCGTGTTGGTCATGTGCGGGAGTCGGTCGGCCGGCTAGTGGGTTGTCGGCCGCAATGATTGCGCGGTACCGCGAGTCGATGGCTCCTGGGCAGAGATTCCAGGCGCGTCGCATCCTCAGCCTGCATGCGCGGCGCTGATGGCGCCCCGGTGAGGGTCGGTCGGCGTTGATTCACGCAACCCAATCCCACATCATCGGACCTCACGTCACAGGCGCATGCCGTCATGAGCAACCCGAGGCGCAGATACCGGCATCACGCCGATTTGCTGGTGTGGGGATTGGCTGCGGTACTGGCGTGGATTCTGCCCGCAGGTGCCGCCGCGGCGGACGGATCCTGGCAAGCCCAGCCCTACCAGCTGGGCCAGGGGCTCTATTTCCCGCAACAGTCGTTGCGGGTCGGCGGCTATGCCGACATTCACTTCTACAGCCTCGACAAACACCGCGCGGCGCTCAGCGTCGAGGACCTCAGCCTGTTTCTGTCCAGGGATATCGGCACCCACTGGAAGCTCTTCAGCGAAACCGAACTCGGCGACGCGCTGGTCATCGACAGCCAGCACGCCACCACCAAGGATGCCAATATCGATGTCGAGCGGCTCTACGCCGACTATCACACCCGCAGCGGCATCACGCTGCGCTTCGGCAAGTTCCTGACCCCGGTGGGGCAGTGGAATCTGGTGCATGCCGACCCCCTCGTATGGACGGTGTCGCGCCCGCTGACCACCACGGGCAGCTTCTCGCGCCATGCCAGCGGCGCCATGCTGTACGGCACCGTCAGCCTCATGCACAACGATCTCGATTACTGGCTGTTCGCGGATGACAGCAAAGCGCTCGCCTTCACCCGCAGCCACAATCTGGCATTCACCGACTATGGCGCCAGCAGCACGCTGAGGAACGACTTTCAGCATGCCATCGGCGGCCAATTTCTCTATCACATGCTGGACGACCGTCTGAGCCTGGGCGCGTCGTACGTCCGCTATGCCCTGAAAAATCCGCAGCAGCAGTACCGGCTCACCGGCATCGACTTCGGATGGTCAGGCCGCCACGTCGAATTCAGCGGCGAGGGCATCTGGCGCACGGCGGACAGCCCCCAGGTTCCGGATGAATACGGTGGGTATGTGCAGGCGGTTGTTCCGCTGCCGCGGCACCTGTATGCCGTGGGACGCTATGAGCGGTACCGGAATTCGCTGCCCAGCCAGTGGGTGACCCTGAGGACATTCGGCATCGACTACCGGCCCGAATCCGGCCTCTCGCTCAAGCTCGAATACCGTGATGGAAACAACAATGCCGCGCTGGCGCCGAACGGCGTGCTGGCCTCGATCGGCGTGCTGTTCTGAATCATGCCGTCACTATCCAGCCGCCGACTGGTTGTGCTTGGCGTCCTCGTCGTCGCGGGCACCTTCGCGCGTTACGCAAAGGCTGCACCGGCGGGTGAATCGAAGATCGCGGTCATCGTTTCGAGCCATGCACACGACGCGCAGGCGATCGATCCCGGGATGCTGCGCAACATCTATCTGAAGAAGATCTTTGTCGACCCGCAGGGGCATGCCTATATTCCGGTCAATCTGCCGCCGGACAGCAGGCTGCGGCAGGCCTTTTCCCGCGCTGCCATCGGCATGAGCGAATTGCGATTGCAGAACTATTGGAATCAGCAGTACTTCCAGGGCGTCAGTCCCCCTTACGTGCTCGGGTCCGAGGCGGCCGTGGTGGAATTCGTGGCCAAGACGCCCGGCGCCATCGGCTACGTGAAACCGTGCTTCGTCACCGCGGATGTCCATGCCGTGCTGCTGCTTACGCTCCCTGCAGCGTCATCCTTGCAGCCGGCCGGAGCGTGTCCGGATCGCGCGACGCACTGATGATTCGGAACCCCTGCACTTGCGCACCGTAGCGCGATGACCGCGCAAACGGTTGCAGACAAACCCTGCACCCTGCAAGTTTCGGTAGCCTGCGCGCCGCCTTAAAAGTGCATGAATATGCTTGAAAAACAAGCATTTGTTCGATTGGCACGAATATCGCTCCAGGCGTAGGGTCAGCCACCTTTCGCGGAGCGTCACATGCCTGGTCATGCAACAAGTTTCGGCGCCGATACGTGCGTGGTGGAAGGCGTGTCGCTGCGCGTGTCCACTCCGACCCACAGCCTGCTGCGCACGTCGACCGAGATCGCTGCGCCGTCGCGCCGGATGATCCAGGTGAGCAAACCGGAGCATGCCGACAGCGCCGCCGATGAACGCAGGCAGACATACGCTGCGCGGGCCGACCGATCCGGCGGCAGCGTGAAAGTGGTGCTGTATTCGCATGACACGTTCGGCCTGGGACATCTGCGTCGCAACCTCGCCATCGCCACACGCCTGCTGGAGTGCGAAGGGAGATTTTCGGTTCGACTGCTGACCGGTTCGCCGGTCATCCAGCAGTGGAATCTTCCGCCTGGCCTGCGGGTTCAACCGCTGCCACCGGTGGTAAAAACCGGTGCCGAGCAGTACGCCGCGCGCGATGGCGATCAGCTGTTCGGGATGGTCAAGGGATACCGCGAAGCGCTGATTCTCAAGACCATCCTGCGCTACCGGCCGGATGTGTTCCTGGTCGATCATGCCCCCGCCGGCATGAACGGAGAACTGCTTTCGACGCTGGCGCTGATTCGCCGGGAGCTTCCCCAGACGCGGACCATCATTGGCCTGCGCGATATCCTCGACAGCCCGGCCACCGTGCAAAAGCTGTGGCGCGAGCAGGAAATCTATCCGCTGCTGGAGCAGGCCTATGACGATATTTTCGTCTATGGCAGCCGGGCGCTGTTCGATGTGGTCGAAGGGTATGGCATGTCGCCCTCGCTCGGCGCGCGCGTACGCTATTGCGGACACGTTGTGGCGGCGCCCGCGGCGCACGCTCGGCCCGCCGGCGCGGAGCAGACGCAGCCTTGCTGGAATCCGGAGCGCCCGCAGGGACGTCCGGTGGTGCTGGTCACCGCTGGCGGCGGTGGCGACGGCTTCTTCCTGATGGACGCCTACCTGCGGGCACTCGCGCATCTGCCATGGGGCAGCGTGCATTCGGTGGTTGTCACCGGGCCGCTGATGCCCGGTGACGAGAGCGATGCCTTGCGCCAGCGTGCAGCGGGCCGGCCGGATGTCGAGCTGGTGGATTACACGACCGATCTGGTGCCGAGCCTGCGCGCGGCCGATCTGGTGGTGGCGATGGCGGGATACAACACCAGCGCCGAAATCATGGCCTTGCGCAAGCGCGCCATACTGGTACCGCGCGCCGCACCGCGGGCCGAGCAGCGCATGCGCGCCGGTCTGCTGGCGAAACTGGGTGCCGTCTGGAGCGTCGAGCCCGACGCGGATCTGGTGCAGAAACTCGCGGCGCTGATTCCCGCCGCGCTGACCGCGCCGCCGCTGCTGGAGTCCGCCAGTGCGGTGATCGACCTGAACGGCGCCGAGCGGGTCGCGCAGTATCTGCTCGAAAGCTCCTGCGCGACGGCGACCCCGCTGGAGCGCCGGGCATGATCGACCCTGCGGCGGGACCGATTGCCTACGTGATGAAGCGTTATCCGCGCCTGACCGAGACCTTCATCCTCAACGAGATCCGCGCGATGGAGCGGCTGGGCGCGCAGCTGCACATCTTTTCGCTGCTGCCGCCGGAGCTGCCGCCGCATCACCCGATGGTGAGCGAAGTGGTCGCGCCGATCCATTCGCTGCCACCGCAAGGTCGCGCCAAGTGGGCCAGTCTTGCCCGCGTGCACGGCCGCATGCTGGCCGCTTCACCGCTGCGCTATGCGGGCGCGGTGTTGCGAGCGATGCTCTGGTCCGCCCTTTCGCCCACCCCGCTGTCGGTATGGAAGCAGTTCGGTCGCGGCGGCTATGTGGCAAGCACTTGCCGCCATGCGGGGATCCGCCACATCCACGCGCATTTCGCCAATGCGCCAGCGGCGACGGCGCGCTTCGCCAGCCTGATGTCCGGCATTCCCTTCAGCTTCACCGCGCATGCCAAGGATCTGTACCTGACCCCGCCGCGCGTGATCCAGCGGCGCGCGCGCGCGGCCACCTTTGTCGCCACCTGCACCGGCTACAACGCCCGCTACCTGCAGGATCTGCTCGGTGCCGATGCCGGCAAGGTGCATCTGGTCTATCACGGCATCGACCTGTCGCAGTTCGGTGTGCGTGAAGCGCCGCAGCCCACTGCGCAGGCACAGCCCCGGCTGATACTTTCCGTGGGCCGGCTGGTGGAGAAGAAGGGTCACGATGATCTGATCACGGCCTGTGCGCTGCTGCGCGAGCGCGGTCACTCCTTCCGCTGCATGATCGTCGGTGAGGGCCCGCTGCGCGGCGTCCTCGCGACGCAGATCGCGCAGCTGCAGCTGCAGGACAGGGTGACGCTGGAGGGTGCGATGACGCATTCGAAGCTCATCGCGCTGTACCGCCACGCCGATCTGTTCGCGCTGGCGCCACGCATTGCCGACGATGGCGATCGCGACGGCATTCCGAATGTCATCGCCGAAGCGATGGCGATCGGCATCCCTGTCGTGTCGACGGATGTGTCCGGCATACCGGAGCTGGTTCAGCACGGACACACCGGACTGCTGGCGCCGCCGAATGACCCGAGCGCCATGGCCGATGCGCTGGGCCGGCTGCTGGCCGACCCGCACGCGGCGGCGCAGCTGGCGCGCGCGGCGCGCGCGCGGTTGGAGCAGGACTTCGATCTGTGGACCACCACGCGCCGCCTGCACGCGCTGATCGAATGCCATGAGTGCAGCGAAGTCAGCGACCAGACACCCCCCGCCGCCGCCGAATACCCAACGACCAACGTCGAGGTCGCCTCATGAAAATCCTCTACATGAATCCCGATCGTGGCATTCCGGTACTCGGTGACAAGGGCGCCTCGGTGCATGTGCGCGAATTCGTCACGGCCGCGACCGAACTCGGTCATGACGTGTTGCTGGCCTGCGCCACGCTCGGCAGCGGCAATCCGCCGCCGCCGGCGCGGATCGCCTGCATCGAATACAGCGTCACCGATGCCGACCTGCATGCGGCGTGCATCGAATTGGGGTTGCCGGTGTCCGCGCTGTCCGATCTGGCCTTGCGCCGCGAAATCTCGCGGCTGGCCTATGACCGCACGTTCTCTGCGCGTGTGCTGACCCATCTCGCCGGCACCGGCTTCCGACCCGATCTCGTGTACGAGCGTCACGCTCTGCTGCACCGGGCCGGCGTGCGCGTGGCACGGCGACTCGGCGTGCCGCGCCTGCTCGAGGTGAATGCACCGCTGGTCGAGGAGCAGCGGCGCTTTCGCGGGCTGCGGCTGGAGCGCGAGTCGCGCGTGGCGGAAGTGGAGTCCTACCGCGGAGCCGATGCGATCGTGGCGGTGTCCGCCGCGGTGGCCGAGCATGTCGGGCACATCCTCGGCAGCCAGCAGGCGGTGCACGTCTTGCCCAACGGGGTGGATCTGGCGCGCTTCGGCAAACACCAGGGCGGCAGCGCCCTGCGCGCGCAGCTGGGGCTGGGCGGCAGTCCGGTGCTGGGTTTCGTCGGCAGCTTCAAACCCTGGCACGGCATGATGTTTCTGCTCGAAGTGTTCCGGGCGCTGGTGGAGATCCGGCCCGAGCTGCGGCTGCTCGCCGTCGGTGACGGCCCGGAACTGGAGACCATCCGCAGCCGCGTCGCCGAGTGGGGCCTGGAGCGTCAGGTCACCCTGCCTGGGCGGGTGCCGCACGCCGAGATTCCGGCCTGGCTCGATGCGATGGACGTGAGCGTTGCGCCCTACCTGCCGGATCCGGATTTCTATTTCTCGCCGCTGAAAATCATCGAGTCGATGGCTGCCGGCTGCCCGGTTGTGGCGCCGCGGATCGGCCAGATCGCCGAGTTGATCCAGGATCAGGCCACCGGACGGCTATACATGCCGGGTGATCCGGTCGCCTGCGCGCAGGCGCTGCTGGAGCTGATCGATGCGCCCGATCATCGCCGTCAGATGGGACGTGCCGCCGAGCTCGCGGCGGCCAGCCACAGCTGGGCGCACGTGGTCGAACAGGCGCTGTCACTGGCGCGGGCGCCAACAGTATGCCGGGCGGTGGCGCAGTGATGGCGCGGCGCGCGCGCCCGCACGCGTGGCTGCTCGACTATCTGTGGCCGGAATGGAAAGCGCTGTCCGCCGGCGCGCTGGTGATGAGCGTGCGGGCGGGAGTGCTGCTGCTGCTGCCGTGGCCGCTCAAATACACCATCGACAACGTGATCTTTGGCCGGCCGCTGCCGGGCTGGCTGCACGCCATGCTGCCGCAGATCGCGCAACAGCGCATGCCGCTGCTGGATCTGCTGGCGCTGGTCATGCTGGGCCTGGGTGCCGCCGATGCCTTGCTGGTCTATCTCGGCAACCGGCTCTTTCTCGATGCCGGACAGCGCGTGGTGTTCGCCATCCGCTTCGACCTGTTCGCCCACCTGCAGCGGCTGTCGCTGGAATTCCATCGCCGCCATCGCGGCGGCGAACTGATGTCGCGGCTCAGTGGCGATGTGAAGCAGCTGCAGGATTTCGTCGCCGCCGTCGGCATCGATCTGCTGCCGCATGCGCTGACCATCGTGGGCATGGCCTGCGTGATGTTCGTGATCGACTGGCGCTACGCGCTGATCGCGCTGGCGATCGCGCCGGTGCTGTTCTACATCGCGCGCTTCTACTCGCAGCGGCTGCGGCAGGCGCTGCGCGAGGTGCGAAACCATGAAGGAACGCTGTGGGGCGTGACGCAGGAAATCCTCGCCAGCGTGCAGGTGGTGCAGGCGTTCGCGCGCGAGTCGCACGAGGATGATCGCTTCAGCGAGCATGCCAGCAAGAGCCTCTCCGCCAGCCTGCATGCCAACAACGTGCAGGCGCGCTACGGCCCCAGCATGAACCTGGTGATCGCGGTCGCCACCGGGGCGATCATCTGGTACGGCGCGGCCAGCGTGATCCGTGGTGCGCTGACGCCGGGCGATCTGCTGATTTTCCTGGCGTATCTGCGCGGCATCGCCACGCCCGCCCGCCAGCTGGCGAAGACCGGCCGGGTGATCGGCCGTGCCGGCGTGGCACTGGAGCGGATCGGCGAATACCGCGCCGAAACGCCCACCGTGGTCGACCCGCCGGGCGCCGTCACGCCGGCCGTGCGTGCGCAGCGGCTCGAATTCGCGGCAGTCGGTTTCGGCTACCGGCCCGACCAGGCCATCCTGCAGGACATCAGCTTCGTGCTGGAGGCCGGCAAGACGATCGCGCTGGTCGGCCCCACGGGCGCGGGAAAAAGCACCATCGCCAGCCTGATTCCGCGCTTCTACGATCCCACCGCCGGATCGATATGGCTGGATGATCGCGACCTGCGCAGCCTGCCGCTGGGCTATCTGCGCCGGCAGGTGGCCATGGTGCTGCAGGAGCCCGCGCTGTTCCAGGCAACGATCTGGGAAAACATCGCCTACGGTCGCGAGGGTGCCCAGCGCGCGGATGCGGTGCGCGCAGCGCGCGAGGTCGGCGTCGATCAATTGATCGAGCAGTTGCCTGGCGGCTACGACGGCATGGTCAGCGAGCGCGGGCTCAGCCTCTCCGGCGGGCAGCGGCAGTGCATCGCAATTGCACGGGCGATGCTGTGCGATGCGCCGGTGGTGATTCTGGATGAGCCCAGCAGCAGCCTCGATGCGCGCACCGAGCGCGAGCTGATGCTGGCGCTGGCGCGGCTGGCCTCGCGACGTGCGGCCCTGGTGATCGCGCACCGGCTCTCGACGGTGATGAATGCCGACCTGATCCTGGTGCTGGAGCGTGGACGCATCGTCCAGCGCGGTACCCATGCGCAGTTGCTGGCAACGGGCGGCCTGTACGCCAGCCTGTGGCAGGCATTGCGTGACGACACACCTTCTCCGAAACTCCGGATGGTCGCTCCATGACCGCTGCCGGCAAGGCTGCCCGTACCACGTGTCTGCTGTCCTGCGCCTGCGTGCTGGTGCTGTTCGCCGTCAGCACGCGACCGGCTCACGCCGATCCGTGGATCCCGGCCGCGGGTCACGGCGTCGTCGATCCGATGCTGCGCTACTTCAGCGCCAACCACGCATTTTCGAAGACGCATTTCGGCAGCCGCACCTATCCGTCCTCGCAGCAGCGGGAGACGCAACTGCGCATCACCGGTTCGCAGGGCATCGGCCACGGCCTCTCGATCGAGTACGACCTGCGCGGCGGCGCCGTGCAGGAAGCCCGCCATCACGCCGGCCAGCAGGTCACCAGCCGCGCCAGCGGCCTGGAAGACCAGGTGATCGGTTTGAACTACGGGCTGCGCCAGACCAGGTCCTTTGCCGACTCGGTCACCCTCAACGCGGTCTTCCCGACCGGCTCGACCAGCCCGTCGCCGGCGCTGGGCACAGGCAAGGCCGCGATCGAACCGGACTATCAGGTGGGCATCGCCCGCGGCGCGATGTTTGCGACGCTGGTGGCCGGCCCACGCGTGTTTCTTGACGGTGCCGCCGTGCAACTGCGCAGCTCGATCTCGCTCGGCTACCGGGTGACGCCGCGATTCCGGGTCAGCGGCTCGGTGTTCTACGTGCGCACGCTGCAGCGTCAGCAGATGGTGGCTGTGGGCGACCGCGGCGAAATCTACAACCTGCTTCGCGTGGGCGCGAAACTGGAGTATCTGCCGACGGGGCGCTTGCGCCAGTTTCGACCGTACATCGGCTACCAGGACTCGCTCGCCGGCAAGGGCATCCACGCCGGCCGGCGCATCGTCCTCGGCGTTGCCGTGCACTATTGATCGCCATGACGGATGCGATCATTCCGCTGCTGCTGGTGCGCCACGGGCAGACCGAGTGGAGCCGCAGCGGGCGCTATCAAGGCCGCTGCGATCCCCCGCTGATCGACGAGGGCCGCGCGCAGGCGGTGCAGATCGGCATGCGCGCACGCGGGCAGGGCGTGCGCTCGATTCTGAGCAGCCCGCTGCGCCGCGCCCGCGAGACCGCCGAGATCGTCGCCGCCACGCTGGGGCTGGACGCCCCACGGGTCGATTCGAGGCTGATCGAGCTGGCCTACGGCGCGTGGGAGGGGCTGACCCAGGCCGAGGTGCGCGCGTGCTGGCCGGATCAGCTGCGCCAGTGGAAGCGAGCGCCGGACACCGCGGCGTTGCCGGGTGGCGAGAGTCTCGCCGCCGTGCGCCAGCGCCTGCAGCAGTTTCTGCGGGATCCGAGGTGGGCTGTGCACGACGGCGGCGGTGTGTTGATCGTCAGCCACGCCGGACCGATTCGCATCGCCCTGCTGGAAGCGGCCGGGATGTCGCTTTGCATGTTTCGGCAAGTCAGCGTGGCCACCGGCTCGCTGCATGCGCTGACGCTGCGCCGGCGCCACGGAAACATCAGCCTTTCAACCCAACTCCCGGAGCAACAACCATGCGCATTGCAATGATCGGTGGCGGCTATGTGGGCCTGGTCTCGGGCGCCTGCCTGGCCGACATCGGCAACGACATCGTGATTGTCGAATCCGATCCGCGGCGCTATGCGGCCCTGTGCCAGGGGCGCATGCCGATTTACGAACCCGGCCTCGAGGCGCTGGTGAGCGCGAACACCCAGGCGGGCCGGCTGCGTTTCGACAACCAGCTGCAGAGCGCACTGCGGGGCGTCGATGCGGTGTTCCTGGCCGTCGGCACGCCGTCCCGCCGCGGCGATGGCCACGCGGATCTGACCCACGTGTTCAGCGCCGCCGAGCAGGTCGCGGCGGCCCTGGACAGCCCGGTCGTGCTGGTCACCAAGTCCACCGTGCCGGTGGGCACCGGGCGCCGGCTGGCGGAGCGGATGCTCGAACTGCGGCCGGATCTGCGCATCGAGATCGCATCCAACCCCGAGTTTCTGCGCGAGGGGAACGCGATCGAGGACTTCATGCGGCCCGATCGCGTGGTCATCGGTACCGAGAGCGCGCGGGCGCGCGCGGTGCTCGGCGAAATCTACCGTCCGCTGGAGCTGCCCGCGGACGCGCTGCGGTTCACCGGGCTGGAGAGCGCCGAACTGATCAAGTACGCGGCCAACGCGTTCCTGGCGATGAAGATAACCTTCATCAACGAGATGGCGGACCTGTGCGAAAAGGTCGGCGCCAACGTGCGTGACGTCGGCCACGGCATCGGCCTGGATCGCCGGATCGGGCCGAAATTCCTCGAACCCGGGCCCGGCTACGGCGGCTCATGTTTCCCCAAGGACACGCAGGCGCTGATGCGGATTGCGCAAGAGGCGGGTGCGCCGCTGCGGCTGGTGGAAACGGTGGTGAGCGTGAACGATGCGCGCAAGGCCGGCATGGCCGGGCGGATCATCGCGAACTGCGGCGGTTCGGTGCGCGGCAAGCAGGTCGCCCTGCTCGGCCTCACCTTCAAGCCGGATACGGACGACATGCGCGACGCCCCTGCGCTCAGCATCGTGGATCGTCTGATCGCGGAGGGCGCGCATGTGCGGGCGTTTGATCCGGTGGGCATGGGGCAGGCGCGCCCGTTGTTGCCCGAGAATGTGCATTACTGCCGCGACGTGATGGAGGCTGTCGATGGCGCCGATGCCCTGGTGGTGGTCACCGAATGGGACGCCTTCCGCAGCATCTCGCCCGAGTGGCTGCGCACGGCGATGCGTGGCAAGGTGGTCGTGGATCTGCGCAATATCTTCGATGCCGAAGCGATGCAGCGCGCCGGATTTTCCTATCACTCGATCGGGCGCCCGGCAGTCCACCCGGTGGCGCGGTCACATCCGATGCCGCTGCGCCAGTCGGCTGCGGTGAACGGCGCGCAGCCGTTGCCGATGTCCTGATTCCGTGGCGGTTACCGTGCGGCGGAAGGTTGCGGCATGTCGTACGGCGCGTGTCGCTGCAGACATGCAAGGCCGGCGGTGCTGATTGAACAAATTGTTCACACGCGCCGCCGCGTACGGCCCTACCTTGAGGGCCGCAGCGATTGGCTGGATCGGATCCCTCGCGGTGTGCACGAGAATCAGCGCTGATCAGGTCGTGCACATGAATAGCCCTGCTGCCAGCGGCGGACCCGCGGCGTGACGGCTCGCTCGGCCCTGCTGCGCGCGTTCTTCTGGATGCTGCTCGGCTCCATCACGGTGATGGGGGTGCTGTCGTTTGTCGAGTTTCGCCGGGCCCTGCAGTCGGAGATTGCCGACAATCTCCAGTTCGGCGCGGGTGCGGTGAAGGAGCGTATCGACACGTTTCTGTTCACGCAGATGGAAAGCATGCGGGTCTGGCGCAACCTGCAGGTGATGCAGGACATCCGCGTCAACGACGTCGACAAGCGCATTTCCAACTTTCTCGCCGAGCTGCAGGCAGGCCAGGGCAACATCTACCAGACCCTGCTGTGCACCGATACTTCCGGCCGCGTGGTGGCCGCGACTGATCGTGCACTGATCGGAAAAATGGCGCCCTCGATCCGCGCCTGGCAACAGATGCCCGATTCAAGGCTGAAGGATGTCTTCATCGCGACCACCTATCAGCGCACCGGCGAAGCAGTGGTTCTGCGCACGCTGATACCCAACGCCTTCGGGCGCGGCAACATCGGCACCCTCTATCTGACGGTGGGCTGGGGCGCCGTGCAGGGTCTGCTGGACAAGGCGGTCGCCGACGGGTCGCGCGACCTGCTGCTGCTGGATGCGCAGGGCCGGGTGATCGCCGCATCGAGCGCGCTGCGGGAACGCCTGGATCTGCCCCATCAGCGGATGCTGCACTGGGTCGTGCCCGCGGTCGGCGCAACCTCGTATGTCCATGACGGTGCCGCCCTCGGCTACCGTTCGCTGCTCGTCGGCGCCGCTGCCTCCAGCGGATACCAGCAGTTCAAGGGGCTGGGCTGGCACATTCTCATGATCGAGCCGACCAGCGAGGCGTTTCGTCCGGTGTGGCGCATGCTGTGGGGCATGCTGGTGCTGCTGTTGCTGACGCTGGCGCTGGGGCTGTGGCTGGCGTCGCGACTGGCCGGCCGGATCGCGAAACCGATTGTCGATCTGACCGAATTCACGCGGCGTTTCCGCCAGGGTGACGAGACCCTGCCGAGCGCGCCGGTCACCACCATATCCGAGGTGACGGAGCTGTTTCGCGCCTACGTCGACATGATCCAGGCACTGGAGCGCTCGCGCGAGCAGGTGGTGCGCGCCGGCAAGCTCGCGGTGGTGGGCGAGATGGCGGCGGTGATGGTGCACGAGATCCGCACGCCGATGAGCATCGTGCGCAGTTCGGCGCAGCTGCTGGCGCGCCACACGACACTCGGTGAGCGGGAGCGCGAACTGATCGGATTCATCCTGAGCGAGACCGAGCGGCTCAACCCGCTGGTGAACATGTTGCTGGAGTGCGCCCGGCCGAAGTCGCCGGATGTGCGCCCGCAGAACGTGCATGCCATCGTCGACAGCGTGCTCAACCTGATCGCGTCACGGGCGGAGGCCGCCGGCGTGCATCTGGAGCGGGATCTGGAGGCGCAGGAGGTGGTGTTCGCCTGCGATCGCGAGCAGATGATGCAGGTGTTGCTCAATCTGGTGCTGAACGCGCTGGAGTTTGTCAGCACAGGCGGCAGGGTCGCGGTGAGCACCTACCTTGAAGCGGGCGCGCTATGGCTCTGCGTGGCCGACGACGGCCCCGGCGTTCCACCGCCGATCCGCGAGCTCATCTTCGATCCCTTCTTCACGCGCCGTCAGGGTGGTATCGGTCTGGGGCTGACCATCGTGCAGCAGATCGTGCAGGCGCACGGCGGCGATATCAGCGTTACCGACAGCCCCTGGGGTGGCGCGGCCTTCAATATCCGTCTTGACATGAAATAGCTTTGGCGAGGTGCACGTGAAGCGAATGCTGGTGGTCGACAATGAGGCGAGGATGCGCCACATCCTGGAGTTCGCGCTCAGCAGCATGGGCCATGAGGTGGTGCAGGCCGCGGACGGAGTGGAGGCGCTGGCCGCCATCGATGCCACCCGTTTCGATCTGGTGCTGACCGATCTGCGCATGCCGCGGATGGACGGCATGCAACTGCTGCGCGAGCTGCGTGAGCGTGGCGAGGAAGTGCCGGTCATCGTGCTGACCGCTTACGGCACGATCGAGACCGCGGTAGAGGCGATGCGGCTCGGCGCGTCGGACTACATCATCCGGCCGTTCGAGATCGAGACGATCGAGCTGGCGGTGACGCGCACCCTCGCGGTCAGCGTGGTGCAGCGCGAAAACCGCTTCCTGCGCGATGAGGTATCGCGGGGCTGGGGCGAGTTCATCGGGGTCAGCGAGAAAATGCAGGCGCTGTATCGGCTGGTGCAGCAGGTGGCGCCGGCGCGCAGCAACGTTTTCATCGTCGGCGAGACCGGTACCGGCAAGGAACTGGTGGCGCGCGCCCTGCATCACGCTTCCGGCCGCAGCGGATTGTTTGTGCCGATCAACTGTGCCGCGATTCCCGCCGAGCTGCTGGAGAGCGAACTGTTCGGGCACGAAAAGGGCGCCTTCACCGGCGCCGCCCGCGGCCGCGTGGGCAAATGCGAGCTGGCCAGCGGCGGCACCATTTTCCTGGACGAGATCACCGAGATGCCGCTGGCGCTGCAGGCCAAGCTGCTGCGCGTGGTGCAGGAGGGCACCATCGAGCGGCTGGGAGCGAACGTGACGATGCCGGTCGATCTGCGGATCGTGGCGGCCACCAACGTGGATCTGCAGCATGCGGTGGAATCGGGGCGGCTGCGCCAGGATCTCTATTTCCGGCTGAATGTGGTGCGCATCGACGTGCCCCTTCTGCGTGACCGGCGCGAAGACATCGCGCTGCTGGCGCAGCATTTCCTCGGCAAATACGCCAGCGAACTCGGCCGCCCGCCGCCGCGGCTGACGCGGCAGGTGCTGGAGCGGCTCGAAGCGCATGGCTGGCCGGGCAATGTGCGCGAGCTGGAAAACCTGATGGAACGTGCGGTAGTGCTCAGCGAGGGGCAGGAGATCACTCTGCAGCACATTCCTGCAAACATGCTGCGCGAGCAGCAGCCGGCGACGGCGCGGGAGCCTTGCGCACCTGCCGACACCGAAGCACTATCGCTGCGGACGCACGTCGACGCGCTGGAAAAGAGGCTCATCGAAGCGGCGCTGGCGCGCAGCGACAACAACAAGGCGGCGGCGGCGCGCCTGCTGGAAATCAGCGAACGGGCGCTGTGGTACAAGCTCAAGCGCTACGGGCTGTAGGCGCCGGTAAAGCGCTGCAGCGCGCGCGGGACTTCCGCAAGCGTGACCTGCGACCGGACGGGAGCCGTCCGCGCGTGCCGGCTCAATCCACGACACCCGGCGGTCGCTGGCGGTGCGCTTCGGCCTGCACCGCTATGTACTGCGGCTCCTCGCCATCCAGGCGCAGCGCGGTGAGCTGCCCGCCCCACACGCAACCGGTGTCGATCGCATGCACGCCGAGCCCGGCGAAGCGGCCCAGCGCCGACCAGTGGCCGCACACGA
>JAJXTX010000310.1 GCA_021783385.1 Pseudomonadota bacterium | reverse complement strand
CTTTTGCACGAGGGTAGGCACATGCTCGCAGTCACGGAAATCTTTCCCCACCGCGCGGATCGGTTTGCCACCACCCTGCGTACGTTTCGCGAGCACGCGCGGGCGATCGCCAGCGGCCAGGCGGAGGGCGATGCGTTCACCTGGTTCCTCGCCTGCGAATACCAGTGGGAAATGGAGCAGGCCGGCCAGTGGCTGGTCGAATCCCCCGCCAGCCGCCTGCCCCAGGCCGACAAGACCACGCTGGGCCATTTCATGGCGAGCATGCCCGAGGTGCGTGAGGCGATCCTGACCGGTCGGCAGCTGGCGACCGAACAGGCCGAGCCGACGCTGTCGCCCGGCTGGGTCGACTGGCTGACGATCGCCGCCCTGCCCACCTGGAACAGCTTTACCGTGCGCACCGCCATCCTGCTCAGCCAGCTCGGCGACGCCCCCCACAACGATGCGCAGTTCGCCGCCGACCACTGAGCGCAGGCCGCGCTGGAGCCCGTGCATGGCGCGATGACCCGCGCTACGCTCGGCCAGCACTTCGGCAGGACGGCGCATGAGAATCCTGATTTTCGGCAACTCCGGCTCGGGCAAGAGCACGCAGGCGCAAGCGCTGTCCACACGTCACGGACTGCTTCATCTCGACCTTGACAGCATAGTTTGGGAGCCCGGCAAGGTGGCGGTGCAGCGTGACGCGAACGTGGTCGCTGCAGAGCTGCAGGCTTTCCTTGAGCGGCACGACGCCTGGGTGATCGAGGGCTGTTACGGTGAACTGGTGGAAGCTGCGGCACCACGCTGCACCGAGCTGCGGTTCCTGCATCCCGGGCGGGAAGCATGCCTCGCGAACAACCGCCGCCGCCCGTGGGAGCCGCACAAGTACGCCTCGATGGCAGCGCAGGACGCCATGTTGCAGCACCTGCAGGCATGGGTGGCCGGCTATTACGAGCGCGAGGATGGGTGGTCGTATCGCCGTCATCGGCAGATCTTCGACGCGCATCCGGGTCACAAGCGCGAGTGGCCCGACCCCGCAACCGCCTCGGCTGGATAGCACCGGCTGAGGCCACACCGTCTTTTCAGGCCGCTCATCGAGCCTGCCCGACCCCCGCCGGATCGCGCTTTGGCACCGACAAGCGCCGCGAATTGACAATCTGCACCGCAAATCGCGCTAAAATCAGCCGTTATACCGTCGCCGTTGATCCGATGGATGTCCCTCGAAGCTGCTTCGAGGCCCGAGCATCCACGGAACGGCTGTGTCCGTGGCCGGCTTTGGGCGATCCGCGGATGACACCAGCTTACCCATCCAACCACGCTCGACATTTCGGAACTCAGGTCATGGCCAGAACCAAACCTCTCTCGCTTTACCGCAACATCGGCATCATTGCGCACATCGACGCAGGCAAGACCACCACCACCGAGCGTGTGCTGTATTACACCGGCAAGAAGCACCAGATCATCGACGTGCACGACACCAAGGACGGCAAGGGCTCGACCACCACCGACTATCTGGAGCAGGAGCGCAAGCGCGGCATCACGATCCAGTCGGCGGCCGTGTCGACCGAGTGGAAGGGCCACCAGGTCAACATCATCGACACCCCCGGACACGTCGACTTCACCATCGAGGTGAACCGCTCGCTGCGCGTACTCGATGGCGCGGTGGTGGTGTTCGACGGCGTCGCCGGCGTGGAGCCGCAGACCGAGACCAACTGGCGCCTGGCCGACCAGTACAACGTGCCGCGCATCTGCTACATCAACAAGATGGACCGCATCGGCGCCAGCTTCGGCCACTGCGTGAAAGGCATCCGCGAGCGCCTGGGCGCCAACGCGCTGCTGTGCCAGATCCCGCTGGGCAGCAGCGACGAGTTCTGCGGCATGGTCGATCTGATCGCCGGCGTCGCCTACATCTGGGAATCGGACGACAAGGACAGCACGTGGGAAACCCTGCCGCTGGACCAGGTCAAGGGCCGCCTGACCTTCGGCTCCACCGTCGACAACGACTGGATCGCCGACCTGCCGAAGCTGCGCGAGGAAATGCTGGAAACCGCGCTGGCACTGGATGACGACGCGTTCGAGCGCCTGCTCAATACCGGCGAGCACGATCCGGCGATGCTCAAGCAGTGCATCCGCAAGGGCACCGTCACCGGCGCGCTGGTGCCGGTGCTGTGCGGCTCCTCGTACAAGAACAAGGGCGTGCAGCAGCTGCTGGACGCGGTGGTCGACTACCTGCCCTACCCGGGCGAGAACGGCGGCATCTCGATGGTCGACGAGGACGGCAACATCATCGGCGAGCAGGTGGTGACCGACGACGCGCCGGCGCGCGCGCTGGCGTTCAAGGTGATCAACGACCAGTTTGGCACGCTGACCTTCTGCCGCGTGTATTCGGGCGTGATCAAGAAAGGCGACACGCTGCAGAACGTCACCCGCGGCAAGAAGGAGCGCGTGGGCCGTATCGTGGAAGTGCAGGCCAACGCCACCAAGGAAATCGACGAAGTGCGCGCCGGCGACATCTGCGCCTTCGTCTCGATGAAGGACACCGAGACCGGCGATTCGCTGTCCGATCCGGCGAATCCGGCCCTGCTGGAGCGCATGCGCTTCCCCGACCCGGTGATCAGCGTGTCGGTCGAACCGAAGACGCGCGGCGACGTCGACAAGATGTCCACCGCACTCTACAAGATGGTCAAGGCCGATCCGTCGCTGCGCATGGAAGTGGACCAGGAAACCGGCCAGACCGTGCTCAAGGGCATGGGTGAGCTGCACCTGGAGATCACCATTGACCGCATGCGCACCGAGCTGGGCGTGGACGCCAACATGGGCAAGCCCAAGGTCAGCTTCCGCGAAGCCTTCGGCAAGACTGTCGAGCACACCTACACGCACAAGAAGCAGACCGGCGGCACGGGTCAGTTCGCCGAGGTGAAGATCATCTTCGAGCCGGGTGAGTCGGGCTCGGGCGTGGTGTTTTCCGACGAAGTGGTCGGTGGTCGCATCCCGCGCGAGTTCATCCCGGCGGTGGAGCAGGCCATCATCAAGGAGTCCCGCCAGGGCCAGGTCGCCGGCTATCAGGTGCTGGATTTCAAGGCACGCCTGATCGACGGCAAGTTCCACGACGTCGACTCCTCGGCACTGGCCTTCGAAATCGCCACCCGCGCCTGCTTCCGCGAGGCGCAGAAGATGTCCAAGCCGAAGCTGCTCGAGCCGGTGATGAAGCTGGAAGTGGTCACCGAGGCGACCTACCTGGGCGACGTGATCGGCGACATGAACCGTCGTCGCGGATCGATCACCGAGCAGGGCCAGAAGGGTACCAATGCCTTCGTGCAGGGCTT
>JAJXTX010000309.1 GCA_021783385.1 Pseudomonadota bacterium | reverse complement strand
ACCGTTCCGCCGAGGTCGAACCAATCCACTGGCACCGCGAGCGCTGGGTACTCGCCGGCACCGCGCTCCTGATCACGCTGCTGTCCGGCTTCATCATGCCGGCCTGGGCCAGCGCCATGCGCCCGGCACCAGTCCCGGAAGCACATACCTTGCTGACGCTGGCGCTGCCCAAGGCAACCTCCATCAACACCATGGTTCCCACCGTGGATGACTGGCAGGTGGTGCGTGTGCAGCCCGGGCAGACGTTGTCGGACATCTTCAGCGGCCGCGGCCTCAGCATGACGGACCTGCAGAAGGTGATGGATGCCGCCGGCACCGCGAAGGGTGCACTGCACAACATCCGGCCAGGCGAGGAGTTCGATTTTCTGCTCGACAGCGATGGCAGCCTCAAGGGCTTCCGTTTCGACCGGGACGAAAACAGCCGCGCCATCGTCCGGCTCGATGGCACGCACCCCACGTTGACAATGCAGCCGCGCGAGATCGAGCGGCGCGAGCGGGTGGCGCACGGCGTGATCCAGAGCAACCTCTACGCCGCGGCCGACCAGGCCGGCATGAACGCTGCAATGGTCGGCAAGCTCGCCGACCTGTTCAAGTACGACATCGACTTCGTGCAGGATCTGCGCGCCGGCGACAGCTTCACCGTGATCTACGACGACATCTATCGTGACGGCGTGCATTACGGCGAAGGCAACATCATCGCAGCCGAATTCGTCAACCAGGGCAAGCGCTACACTGCCTACCGCTTCAAGAAGGCCGATGGCGACTACGGCTGGTTCAGCGAGGACGGTCGGCCGATCCAGAAGTCGTTTCTTCGCATTCCGGTCGACTTCACGCGCATCTCCTCCCCCTTCAGCGTGGCACGCATGCATCCGATTCTCGGCCGCATGCGTGCGCACAAGGGCGTGGACTATGCCGCCCCGATGGGCACGCCGATCCACGCGGCCGGCGATGGCGTGATCAAGTACAAGGGCTGGGAAAACGGCTACGGCAACTTCGTGCTGATCCAGCATACCAACAGCATCAGCACGGCCTACGGCCACATGTCGCGCTTCGCCAACGAAAAGGTCGGCCAGCACGTCAAGCAAGGCCAGATCATCGGCTATGTCGGCATGACCGGACTGGCCACCGGCCCGCATCTGCACTACGAATTTCGCGTCAACGGCGTGCAGCGCAATCCGCAGACGGTAACCCTGCCAAAACCCGAACCGCTGCCGGCGGCCCAGCTGGCCAAGTTCGAAACGCAAGTGGTGAGGCCGCAACTGGCCCGGCTGAAGGAGCTGGATAAGCGTATCAAGCTGGCGCGCGCAAACGCCCCGGCTAACAGCGACAACTGAGCGCGGCGCAGGCATGGACGACACCGCGGGGCTGTACGTTGGCCTGATTTCCGGTACCAGTGCCGACAGCATCGATGCGGTGTTGATCAGCTTCGCCCACGGCATGCCGCAACTGTTGGCCGCTCACGCGCATCCGTGGCCAGCCGCATTGCGCACGCAGATGCTGGCCCTGGCGCAAGGCGAAGCCGCGCTCGATCTGGATGCCTTCGGACGGCTGGATGTCGCGCTGGGGCACTGCTTCGCCGACGCGGTCCAGCAGCTGCTGGAAATCAGCGGCCAGCCCAGGGACGCAGTGCGCGCCATTGGCTCACATGGCCAGACCCTGCGCCACCGTCCCGAAGGCAAACATCCGTTCACGCTGCAGCTGGGCGACCCCTGCGTGCTGGCCGAGCGTTGCGGCATCGACGTGGTGGCCGATTTTCGCCGCGCCGATGTTGCCGCGGGTGGCCAGGGTGCGCCGCTGTTGCCGGCCGTCCATGCCATGCTGCTGAGCCGACCAGGGCACACGCGTGTCGTGCTCAACCTCGGCGGCATCGCCAACATTACAGTGCTGGATGCCGGCGGCCGGATACAGGGTTTTGACACCGGGCCGGCCAACGGGCTGCTTGACGCCTGGTGCCTGCGCCATCGCGGCGAGGCCTTCGACCGCGATGGCGCATTCGCCGCCAGTGGCCAGGTCGACGCCGCGCTGCTGGACGCGTTGCTCGACGACCGCTATTTCTCGCTGCCGCCCCCCAAGAGCACCGGCCGCGAATACTTTCATCTGGACTGGCTGGCTGCGCATCCGCAGCTGACCGCAACGGCACATCCGGCCGACGTGCAGGCCACCCTGCTTGAGCTGACGGCGCGCAGCGTGAACCGCGCGATCATGCAGCATGCACCCGACGTCGAGGATGTGCTGGTCTGCGGCGGCGGCGTGCACAACGGTCGCCTGATGCAGCGGCTTGCCGAATTGTTCGCGCCCCGCGCGCTGTGCAGCACGCAGCGCCACGGGATCGATCCGGACTTTCTCGAAGCCACCGCATTCGCCTGGCTGGCCCGCCAGCGCCTGCTCGGCTTGCCGGGCAATCTTCCGGCGGTGACGGGGGCGCGCGGCCCGCGCGTGCTGGGCGCGGTCTACTTGGCGTCGCGCACGGACGCATCGACGCGGATGCTTTCCGGCGCAAATTGAGTCGCCGGCGCCTGCGCCAGCGCGCACAGCGCCTCTTTGAACACTCCGGTCTCCGCGGCATCCCAATGACCGCCAAGTGCAGTCAACGCCTCCGGATCACGCTGGGTTTCGCTGAACTGCTGCGCCGCCGAAATGCCCAGGCCATTGCGCAAGGCCTGCAGCAACACGTCGTTGATCGAACACTGCCGCTCCTTCGCCAGCGTCTTGACGCGCTCCAGCAGCAGGCTGTCGACATGTTGCAGGATCACGTCAGTCACCGGACTCACTCCCGAAGAGGCGAAACTGCTTGCTCAGATCGAATCAGGATACTGCCGCATCCTGCGTACGCTTCCGTGGCCTGGTTGGCAAACTCAGCGGGGTTGCGCCAGCTCGACGCGGTGAATCGCGCGACGCAGCGCGATCACCAGCGACAGCCCCGGAATCGCCGACAAGGCCGTGATCACGAAGAACATCGACCAGCCCACCTGCGGCACCAGCCAAGCCGCCAACGGCCCGAGAAACACCCGGCCCACCACCGCCAGCGACGACAGCAGCGCGAACTGCGTGGCGGAATAACGCACGTTGCACAGCGCCGTCACCAGCACCACAAACGCGGTACTGCCGACACCGCTGACAAAATACTCCAGTGACACCACCAGGCCCATCGCATACACGTCCGGTCCGCTGTGCACCAGCCAGATGTAGCCGAGATTGACCAGCGCCTGGGCCACCCCAAACCACAGCAGCGCCGGAAACAGCCGCATGCGGGTGACCACCCAGCCGCCGGCGAGCGCGCCGAGCAGGCCGGCGACCAGGCCAAAGGTCTTGC
>JAJXTX010000308.1 GCA_021783385.1 Pseudomonadota bacterium | reverse complement strand
GCTTCCAGCGCTTCGAGCTCGCGCATCAGCCGGTCGTAGTCGGCGTCACTGATCTGCGGATCGTCGAGCACGTGATACTGGTAATTGGCCTGCTCGATGCGCGCCCGCAGCGTGGCGATGCGGGCGACGGCCTCGGCCGGGGCGGGACGTTCGGTCATGCAGGGCTCCTTGCGGACGGCCAGTTTAGCTGGCATCGCCGCGCTGCGACCGCATGCGGCCGGGCGTCTGTAAGGCCACCGAAAGCTGCCGGCGCGAGCCTGCCGCATGACGGCATCCGGCCGCTGCGGGAGGACCGCATGATGCGCGCATCGCGCTTTCCGGCAGCGCTCGCTGTCATGGTCATTTCCACGCACGCGATGGCCAGCGGCGGCCCGCTCGGCATCGACCACCGGCTGCATTACGACAACCGCGGCCTCTGGAAGCGCAACAACCAGCTGGCGCTGATGTACGGCACCATCGCCAGCGTGGGCCTCGGCGCGCTGGCCTTCGGCGACCACGACCAGCTGGGCGATACGCTCTGGCGCTCGGTCGATGCGATGGCCGTCTCCAGCCTCGGTGCCACCGCGATGAAGTACACCTTCCAGCGCGAGCGCCCGTCGCAGACCAGCGACCCCAACCGGTTTTTCCAGGGCACCCACGCGCAGAGTTTCCCCAGCGGCGAAGTCACCGCGATTTCCGCCGCGGTGACGCCGTTCATGGTCGCCTACGGCCACGATCATCCGGCCGTCTATGCGCTGGCCCTGCTGCCCACCTACGACGCGCTGGCGCGCATGAAAACCCGCGGCCACTGGCAGAGCGACGTGCTCGCGGGCGCGGCGCTCGGCACCGGCGTGGGCCTGTGGGCCGCACACCGGCAGTCGCCGCTGATCCTTGGATGGCTGCCGGGCGGCTTCCAGGTCGGCTTCGTGCATCGCTTCAAACCCTGACGGATGCCGGCGCGCGATCTGCATGATTCGATCAGCATGAAATGCGGCTGACCCGGCGCGCGCCGCGGCCGGAAATACAGCTGTCACAGCAAGTATCATGGCGCGGTGATGCCGACCGCTGCCGCCGCTGTTCCTCCCTCTGCCGCCGATGCGACGACGGTGCTGCTCACCGAACCATCCTCGCGCGAACGCTTCCGCGGCCTGCTGTGGCTGGTGGCGGCGGCGTTTTTCATGCAGGCGCTGGACTCCACCGTGGTCAACACCGCGGTGCCGGCGATGGCGCAGGCGCTGCACGTATCGCCGCTGGGCATGCGCACCGCGCTGACCAGCTACGTGCTGACGCTGGCGATCCTGATTCCGGCCAGCCCGTGGCTGTGCGACCGGCTCGGCACGCGGCGGGTGTTCGGCATCGCGATCATGGTGTTCGGCGGCGGCTCGCTGCTGTGCGGCCTGGCGCAGAGCCTGCCGCAGCTGGTCGCCGCGCGGGTGCTGCAAGGCATCGGCGGCGCCGCGCTGATGCCGGTCGGCCGCTATGTACTGGTGCGCAGCATCGAGCGCAGCGAGTTCGTGCGTGCGATGAGCACGGTGGCCACCTTCGGCCTGCTCGGCTCGGTGCTGGGCCCGCTGCTCGGCGGTGCGCTGGTGGAGTTCACCTCGTGGCGGCTGATCTTTCTGATCAACGTGCCGGTGGCGATCGCCGGCGTGTGGATGAACCGGCGCGACATGCCCGACTACCGGATGGTGCAGGCAAACCGCTTCGACCTCTCGGGCTTTCTGCTGTTTGCCGCCGCCTCGGCGCTGCTGCTGACCGCCTCCGAGCTGGTCGGCAGCAGCCCGGTGCCGTGGGGCTGGATCGGCCTGGACAGCGCGCTGTCGGTGCTGCTGTGCGCGATCTACGTGTGGCACAGCCGGCGCACCGCGTTTCCGGTGGCGGACCTGACCCTGCTGCGCGTGCGCAGCGTATGGGTATCGCTGGCCGGCGGGCTGTTCACCCGGCTCGGCATCTCCGGCATGTTCCTGCTGCTGATGCTGTTCCTGCAGGTGGGCTGCGGCTGGTCGCCGCTGCTGGCCGGGCTGATGATGGTGCCGCAGGCGATCGGTTCGATCAGCGCGAAATGGGTGATCAACGGGGCGCTGGGCCACTTCGGCTACCGTCGCCTGCTGCTGGGCAACACGCTGATCGTGGCGGTGCTGCTGGCGGCGTTCGCGCTGCTGGGGCCGACCTCGCCGATCTGGGCGATCACGCTGCTGGTGTTTCTGTATGGCGCCTTCAGCGGCCTGCAGTACACCGCGATGAACACGCTGATCTACCACGATCTGGAAGTGCGGCACGCGGCGATGGCCTCATCGATGGCCTCCACCGCGCAATACCTCGCGATGAGCTTCGGCATCGCGCTGGCCACCCTGCTGATGGAGGCGTTCCTGCAGGGCCACGCGCAGGCGCACTACGTTGCCGCGTTCCGCTGGACGGTGCTGCTGCTGGGCGCGATCACCGCGCTGGCCAGCGCCGTGTTTGGCCGGCTGCCGCACGATCGACCGCTGCCGGTGGCGCCCGCGATCGGTTGACGCACGCGTTGCCGGCGCGGGCCAGGCCACGCGGCATGTAGCATGCGGATTCCGCCAACCGCCCGGGCGCGCGCCGCATGCATCACGCCAGCGACATCCTGTTCAGCCTGTTCATCGTGTTCCTCGCCGCCCAGCTGGGCGGCGAGCTGGCACAGCGGCTGAAGCTGCCCGGCGTGGTCGGCCAGATCGCCGCCGGTTGCGCGATCGGCCCCTCGCTGCTGGACTGGATCACCCCGGCGCAGGTGGCCATCGGCACGCCGCTGGACGTGCTGGCCGAGATCGGTGTGGTGCTGCTGCTGTTTTCGGTGGGGCTGGAAACGCGGCTGGACGATCTGAAGAAGGTCGGCAAGGTGGCCGTGCTGGTGGGTGTGCTGGGCGTGCTGGTGCCGTTCGGCATGGGCTCGCTGTGGGCGCACGGCAGCGGCTTCAGCTGGGACAAGTCGCTGTTCGTGGCGGCGGCGTTCGTGGCCACTTCGGCCGGCATCACGGCGCGCGTGCTGCAGGAGCTGGGCGCGCTGCAGCGGATCGAAAGCAAGGTGATCCTGGGCGCCGCGGTCATCGACGACATTCTCGCCATGCTGCTGCTCGGCGTGGTGGTGTCGCTGCAGAGCGGCAACGGCTTCGATCCGGCGCACCTGCTGCTGGTGCTGGCCGGCGCGATCGGCTTCATCGCGGTGATCGGCTGGGGCGGCACGCGGGTGATGCGCTGGAACTCCGGCTGGCTGGAGAAGCCGCTCGATCCGCACTCGCCGCTGGTGATCGTGCTGGCGCTGTGCCTGGGGCTGGCGTGGTTGTCCACCATGGTCGGGCTGGCCGCGATCATCGGCGC
>JAJXTX010000307.1 GCA_021783385.1 Pseudomonadota bacterium | reverse complement strand
CCGACGGTGGAGCGCGGGTTGTGCGAGGTGGATTTCTGCTCGATCGAGATCGCTGGCGACAGGCCCTCGATATGATCGACATCGGGCTTTTCCATGATCGACAGGAACTGCCGCGCGTACGCCGACAACGACTCCACGTAGCGCCGTTGGCCCTCGGCGTAGATGGTGTCAAAGGCCAGCGAGGACTTGCCCGAGCCGGACAGGCCGGTGATCACGATCAGCTTGTCACGCGGCAGCTCGAGGTCGATGTTCTTGAGGTTGTGCGTGCGGGCGCCGCGGATGCGAATGGTGTCCATGACGCTACAAGTTGGGGATGACCGGGCACTATACCAAACCCGTCAGGTCATTTATTTGCTGCCATCCGGCGCGCCATGGCAGTCCGGTCGTGATGGTGATTTGACCGGAACTCTGGTCGCTCGTTATAATCCGCGGTTCGTCAGTCCCGATCAGGGTCATGACGACACCCAAGAGAATAACGACAGAAGGGCATTCCGATGAGTTACGCAGTCATCAAGACCGGTGGCAAGCAGTACCGCGTTCAGCAGGGCGATGTCCTGCGCGTGGAGTTGTTGACCGCCGAAGAGGGCTCCACCGTGAGCTTCGACCAGGTGCTGTTGCATGGCACCGGCGAGTCAATCATTGTGGGCGCACCGCTGGTTGACGGAGTCACCGTCAGCGCCACCGTTCGCAAGCACGGCCGCGCCGACAAGATCCGCATCATCAAGTTCCGCCGCCGCAAGCACTACAAGCGGCAGCAGGGACATCGTCAGCATTTCACCGAAATCGAGATCACGGGCATCAACGCCTGATTCAGCCGGAGTAGAAAGTTATGGCACACAAGAAGGCAGGCGGCTCCACTCGCAACGGTCGCGATTCGAACCCGAAATACCTGGGCGTGAAGATCTACGGCGGCCAGGCCATTGAAGCGGGCAACATCATCATTCGCCAGCGCGGCACCCAGTTTCACCCGGGCACCGGTGTGGGTCTGGGGCGCGATCACACGTTGTTTGCGCTGGTCGACGGCACGGTCAAGTTTGCCGTACGTGGCGACAAGAACCGTCGCTTCGTCGACGTCGTGCCGGCGTAATCCTTTCGCGATGCGGCAACGAAGGCCCCGCTTCGGCGGGGCTTTTGCTTTTCGAGGCGGCAAACACGGAGCTGCGGCCGTGTCAGTTCGCAGTTAACCTGCTGCACGATATCTTTCCCACCCAGCTCCCCGTTCCCCGGACCCACCTTCATGAAATTCGTCGACGAAGCCAACATCAAGGTCCATGCCGGCGATGGCGGCAACGGCTGCATCAGCTTCCGCCGCGAGAAGTTCATTCCTTTCGGCGGCCCCGACGGCGGCGATGGCGGCTACGGCGGTTCGGTCTGGCTGGTCGCCGATGAGGGCCTCAATACGCTGGTCGACTTTCGCCATCAGCGCAGCTTCAAGGCGAAGCGCGGCGAAAACGGCATGGGCAGCCAGATGTACGGCAAGGGTGGCGAGGACACCATGATCCGCGTTCCGGTGGGCACCATGATCACCAACGTCGACACCGACGAGGTGATCGGCGATCTCACCAGCCACGGCCAGCGCATGCTGGTGGCCCAGGGCGGCAAGGGCGGGCTGGGCAATATCCATTTCAAGACCTCGGTCAACCGCGCGCCGCGCAAGGCCACGCCGGGAACGCCCGGCGACGTGCGTGAGCTGAAGCTGGAGCTGCGCCTGCTGGCCGATGTGGGCCTGCTCGGTTTTCCGAATGCCGGCAAATCCACTTTCATCCGCGCCGTCTCGGCCGCCACGCCGCGGGTGGCGGACTATCCGTTCACCACGCTGGTGCCGAATCTTGGCGTGGTCAGCCTGGGGGCCGACCAGAGTTTCGTGATCGCGGACATTCCCGGGCTGATCGAGGGCGCCGCCGACGGCGCCGGTCTGGGCATCCAGTTTCTGCGCCACGTGGCCCGTACCAGTCTGCTGCTGCACCTGGTGGATATTGCGCCGGTGGATGACACCGACGTGGCCGCTCAGGTGCGCGCGATCGAACAGGAGCTGGCGAAGTTCAATCCGGAACTGCTGGAGCGCCCGCGCTGGCTGGTGCTGAACAAGGCCGACATGCTGCCCGAGGACGAGCGTCATGCGGTGGCGCAGCGGATCATCGCCGAGCTGGGCTGGACGCAGCCGTGGTTCCTGGTCTCGGCGATCGCCCGCGAAAACACCATGGCGGTGTGCCAGCAGGTGCAGCAGTTCTTTGAGTCGCAACGCGAAGTGAGCGTGGAGCGCGTCGACATGCTGCCCAACGATGTGCGGCTGCGCGGCACCGAACCGCAGAGCTGATCGCCCGGGCGTCACGCGCCAGGTCAGGCCGTGTGCCCCGGCGGTGCACGCGCCGCACGGTTTGCCGGTTGCCGTCAGGCTCGCTGTGCACGCGGTTGCGCAAAAGCTTGCGTCATCAAATGATAATGATTATCATGTGCGCCATCGCAGAATGATGGATGCCACACGATGCCGCGCCGACTTTTACTGATCAGCCTGATCCTTGCCGGTTTCAGTGCGACCGCTGCGGAGCTGCCGCAATACACCTTGGTCATCCGCAACCACAGGTTTGAGCCGGCCGAGCTGACGGTGCCGGCGGGCAGCAAGTTCAAGCTGCTCGTCGACAACCGGGATGCGACGCCGGAAGAATTCGAGAGCACCGAATTCAATCGGGAAAAAGTCGTACCCGCAAATCACGCGATCACGGTCTACGTCGGGCCGCTGCCGACGGGGCGGTACCGGTTCTTTGGCGATTTCCACCAGGACACGGCGCAAGGCGTGCTGGTGGTGGAGTAATCCCATGCCCGGTATCGCATTGCTGGTTTTCCGGGAGGTGCTCGAAGCGGCCCTGATCATCACCATCGTGTGCGCGGCAACCCGCGGAGTGCCCGGCCGGGGGTGGTTTGTCAGCGGCGGGCTGGCGCTGGGCGTGATGGGCGCCGTGCTGGTCGCCGTGTTCGCCGACAGGCTGGCCGACGCCTTCAGCGGGGTGGGGCAGGAGGTGTTCAATGCCGGCGTGCTGCTGGCCGCGGTGGCCATGATCGGCTGGCACGTGCTGTGGATGTCGCATCACGGACGCGCCATGGCGCGCGAGATGCAAGCGCTTGGAAGTGCCGTTGGCACCGGCACCCGTTCGCTGCAGATGCTGTTGGTGATAGTGGCGCTGGCAGTGCTCCGCGAAGGCTCGGAGGTCGTGCTGTTCCTCTACGGCATGCTTGCCGGTGGCGCGCAGGGAGTGGCCATGGGGCTGGCGCTGGGTGTGAGCGGTGGTGTCGCAGTGGGGTTTGCCTTGTACTTCGGCCTGTTGCGGATTCCGCTGCGGCATTTCT
>JAJXTX010000306.1 GCA_021783385.1 Pseudomonadota bacterium | reverse complement strand
CCTATTACGGCAAGGGCGACAAGTCACGCCTGGTCACCTACCGCGAGTGGGTCGAGGTGATGATGGCCGAGGTGCGCGCGGGCAAAAAAGTCTGTGCCGTGTTCTACGGCCACCCCGGCATATTCGCCTGGTCTCCGCATGAGGTGATCAAGGTGGCGCGCACGGAAGGCTTCCGCGCACACATGGAGCCGGGAATTTCCGCCGAGGATTGCCTGTATGCCGACCTCGGCATCGACCCGGGCCGTTACGGTTGCCAGCACTACGAAGCGAGCCAGCTGCTGTTCTGTGAGACACCCGTCAATCCCGGTGCCTACCTGGTGCTGTGGCAGGTGGGTCTGGTGGGTGACAGTTCGTTGAAACGCTTCGCCACCGGCCCCGAATACCGGCAGGTACTGGTCGATGTACTGAATGAGGATTACCCATTGGATCACGAGCTGATCATCTATCGCTGCGCCACCCTGCCGATCCAGCAGCCGCGTATCCGCCGCGTGGCCCTGCGGGACCTGCCCACCACGGACGTGACCGCGGAGGAAACCGTGATCCTGCCGCCCGCTTCGGCGCTGCGCCCCAACAAAGTGGCGCGGGCGCGTTTGGCGGTGCTGGATCGGGGTGAGGTGGCGCAGAGCCCGACGAGCTGAAGCACGCCCGGCGCGGTTTGGGTACGTGATAGGCTCACGGAAGGCGTCCGTGGGGAGGGGGCTGCTGTGATGAAGCGCGACGGAGCTTCGCCCCATCGCATGCCATGTCTCGCGCCATGGGTTGACTGGATTCCCTTGGCGGGACAGGTAATTCATCCGCCACGAAAACAGGGGAAATTCATGACGAATACGATCGAGCTTCTGGAAGCTATCGGGCGGGATGCCTCATTGCGTCACGCGACCGGAGATGACCTGTCGCGGGCCTTGAGTGCGTTGCAGGCTAGCGAAGGACTCAAGCAGGCGGCCCTCTCGGGTGACGACGGCTACTTGGCACAGGAGTTTGGCCATAGGGAGGTCAAACCGACCAATACCGTCAACAATGGTATCGGTGGTGGTAGCGAGGACTGCGAAAGCGACGGCAACGGCGAGGACGACGCAGATCCGGCCAAGTCGGAATAGATGGCTGATTCACCAGTGCCTCAAACGATGACCTCTCTCTCTAAGTACATGCGGCGTGCGATACCAGGTGTTGTCGCAAAAGGCGTACTCGTCATGGGGGTACTTCTTTGTCCCGCCATTGGCAGAGGCCAAGCAGAGATCCCGGGCTCACCCACCCCGGCGACCCTGTTTGCGCAGGCTGAAAAGTTTCATTTGACGGACCAGTCGCGCTTCGTTGGCGTACTCAATCAACTTCATCAAAAAGAACGCCTGCTTTCACCGGCGCAGCGGTGGCATCTGCGGTACTTGGATGCCTCTCAGGCCAGCCTTCAGGCAGACGTTGCCAAGGATGCTCCCATCCTGCAAGACGTTATCGACCATTCGGGCGACCCGGTATTGGTGACTCGGGCATCAGCCAGTCTGATCACTATCCTGGCGTACAACCGTCATTACGAGCAGGCCTTCAGGTTGGCCAATACATTGACGGCCAATCTGCCCAAGGTCACCGACATCAATGCACGCGCCCAGGCTTTGCGTTCGATTATTCAGATGCTTGGTTTGGCAGGAGAGCATGATCAAGCCTTGAAGTACGTCCAGCAGTTGCACCCGGAGCGGATGCCTCCAGAAAGCCGATGCGCGACTTATTCATACAAGGTGAATGCGATATCCAGTGCGGTCACGCTTTCCTCTGCGGATCCAGAGCTGCTTCGAGCAATAGCTATTTGTCTTGCCGACAAGCAGGTGGTCTTCGCCAACACGCTCCGCCTGGACAGGGCAATTCTTTTGCTGGACGAAGGTCATGCGGAGCAAACCATTGCACTGTTGCAAAAAATTGCACCCAGCATCCGCCAGTCTCAATTCAAACCCCATCTGACCGAGCTGTACTATGTCCTGGCCCAGGCTTATTTGAGTCTGGGCAGCTATGTCAACGCAAAGACGTGGGCGCTGGCCGTGATAGCTGCAAGCGATCCCCAAAGCTTCAACTGGCCGCTGCAAACAGCGTACGACGTGCTTTACAAGGTCGAGAAGAAGACCGGTCACCCCATCGCTGCGCTGAGCTACTACCAAAAGTATGTGGCCCAGGACAAGGCCGCGATGGACGACACCAAGACGCGCGCGCTGGCCTACCAGATGGTGAGGCAGCAGGTTCTGGACAAGAAGCTCAAGCTGGAGGCGCTGGACAAGAAGAACAGGATTCTCGAACTGCGTCAGGTGCTGGCCGGTGAGGCGCAGGAGAACAGCCGGCTGTATATCCTGCTGCTGTCGTTGGTGATCGTTTTCATCGGCCTGTGGACGTTCCGCCTCAAGCAGTCGCAGGTGCGCTTCCGTCGGATGGCGCGCCACGATGGCTTGACCGGGGCATTCAATCGCCAGCATTTCCTGCACGAAGCGGGGCGCATACTGCACCGGCTGCACCAGGCTGATGCGGGCGCCTGCCTGGTGGTGCTGGATATGGATCACTTCAAGCGGATCAATGACACCTACGGCCACGCTGCGGGTGACGAAGTGCTGCGGTGCATCGTGGCCGTGTGCCGCCGCGAGCTGCGTGACTCAGACCTGTTTGGCCGTCTGGGTGGCGAAGAGTTTGGTATCTTGATGCCGGGCTGTAGCTGCGAGCAGGGCGTCGATATTGCCACGCGAATCCGCAAGGCACTGGCTGCCGCGGTGGTGAAGGTTGGGCCGGAGACTACGGTGGTGGTTTCAGCCAGCCTGGGCCTGGCGCACAGTACCGTCTCCGGCTATGCATTCCATCAACTTTTCAGCGATGCCGATGCGGCGTTGTATCGCGCCAAGCATGGCGGTCGCAACCAGCTGGTGGTGGATACCGGTGGTGGCATGCCGGTCGTGGTCAATGCCGATGCACGGGACACCGTCAGCGCCTGATGCCTGGTTGATCGAAGCCGGGTATCGGCCAGCATGCATACGCGATCAGGTGCGCGAAGCGCTCCCCTGGTGGGGTGAAGCGCTTCGCGCACGCTGCGCTGGAGCGGCGTGGCGTGCTTACGCGGCCGAGGCCTGCTTGAACTGCTCCTCTTCGGTCGAGCCGGTCAGCGCGGTGGTGGAGGACTGGCCCTGCTGGATCGCCTGGGTCACCTGGTCGAAATAGCCGGTGCCCACTTCGCGCTGGTGCTTCACCGCGGTGAAGCCGCGGTCGGCGGCGGCGAACTCCTTCTCCTGCAGCTCGACGAAGGCGCTCATCTGGCGGCGCGCGTAGCCGTGGGCCAGGTCGAACATGCCGTAGTTGAGGCTGTGGAAGCCGGCCAGCGTGATGAACTGGAACTTGTAGCCCATCGCGCCGAGTTCC
>JAJXTX010000036.1:11160-15074 GCA_021783385.1 Pseudomonadota bacterium | reverse complement strand
GCCGCCGTACATCAGGTCACCGCTGTAGGTCGGCGGGTAATAGAGGTTGTCGGAGGTGTAGCCGCTGGAGGTGCGGCTCTTCCAGCCGAAGCTGCGCAGGCCGAAGATGTCCCAGCCCTTGACCGGCGTCACGCCGACCAGGAGGGCGTTGTAGGACGCCGGCAGCACGCGTGAATCGCTGCTGCCCATCCACGGCGTGTTGAGGTACTGGTAGCCGCCGCGTACCAGCAGCAGGCTGCTCTTGTACTGCACGTACGCCTGGCTGAGCGCGCTGACCGAGTCATTCGGGCCCATCAGCGTGGTGTCGATCGCTGCCGGATTGTTCGACTGGGTGCCGAACGAGTTGGCGGTGACCAGCGAGGCGCCGAGGCTGTAGCCGCCGCCGAAGGTGCCGCTCTGTGCATTGAACAATGCCGCGCCCGAGAACGCGCTGGCGTCCGGCACCGCACTGGTGTCGTAGATCCGGTTGAAGTTGTAGGCGCGCAGCTCGCCGTCGATGTGACCCTGCGTGAAGATGTCCTTGAGAGTATCGGCTTGCGCGCCGAGACTGAGTGTGCCGAGCACGGCAGCGATAGCGACAGAGACGAGTTTGTTGCGCATGGTAAAGGGCTCCACATCGGGGTCTGGGCGAGTTGCGACGACGCAGGTGGGATTCGCCGACTGCTCAGCTGCGTCCCCACGCGTTGCCATTCCGTTAAAGCATGGCGAGCTTGCATGACACTCATATAGACGGTGGATGACACTTATGTGACAGACGGTCGCGGGGGATGGCTACAGCCGCGGCGGCTCGCCGTCTACGCGATGTCATCGGCAGGCAAGCTGCCACGCTATTTCTTGCGGAAGCGACATCTCGGCTAGCAGCGCTGCCGGCTGCAGGTGTGCGTCGCGCAATGCGGCGGTGCGGCATGCCGATGCTATGCTTGCGCGATGTCTGATCTTTCCCTGCCCGCGCCGGCACGCATGGCCGAACGGTTCCGCGGCTTTCTGCCAGTGGTGGTCGATGTCGAAACCGGTGGCTTCGACGCCGAGCATGATGCGCTGCTGGAAATCGCGGCGATTCCGCTCAGCATGGATGCGGAGGGATACCTGCGCCGGCAACCCACGGTATCGACGCACGTGGAGCCGTTTCCCGGCGCCAACCTCGATCCGCGCTCGCTGGAGATCACCGGCATCGACCCGGACAACCCGCTGCGCGGGGCGCTGGCCGAACGGCTGGCACTGGATCACATCTTTCACACCGTGCGCGAGGCGGTGCGCGCGGCGGGCTGCCAGCGGGCGATCCTGGTCGGCCACAACGCCGCCTTCGATCTGGGCTTCCTGAACATGGCGGTGCGCCGTTGCGGGCACAAGCGCAACCCGTTTCACCCCTTCAGCTGCTTCGACACGGTCAGCCTGGGCGGGCTCGCCTACGGCCAGACGGTATTGAGCAAGGCGGTGCTGGCCGCGGGCCACACCTTCGACAGCCGCGAGGCGCACTCGGCCATCTACGATGCCGAGCGCACCGCCGAGCTGTTTTGCAGCGTGGTCAACCGCTGGCGCCAGCTGGAGCTGCTGGAACAACAGCTCGCTGGCCTCGATGCGACCTGAGTGAAACGCTGAGTCGTGGCAGCACCTTCTGCCCCTGCGCGGTTCTGGGTAAGATTCGCAGCCGGGAGTGTCATCTTGCTGAAACATTCATCTCATCTCATTGCAACACGCAGGGCTTGAAATGACCGCGTCCATCCGACGTCCCTCCAAGGAGCCACCGTGTTGACCTCACATAAATCATCCCTTCGATTCGCCGTTGCAGCCGCTTTTGCCGTGGCCTCGACCTTCGCGATCAGCGCGCAGGCCACCGATATCACCGGTGCCGGCTCCAGCTTCGTCTACCCGGTCGTGTCCAAGTGGTCCGCGGCGTATGCCCAGAAGACCGGCAACCAGATCAACTACCAGTCGATCGGTTCCGGCGGCGGCATCGCGCAGATCAAGGCAGGCACGGTCGACTTCGGCGCCTCCGACATGCCGCTGGACGAAGCGACCCTCGACAAGTTCGGCCTGGGCCAGTTCCCCGACGTGATCGGCGGCATCGTGCCGGCCTTCAACATCGACGGCGTGGCGCCGGGCAAGATGGTGCTCGATGGCACCACGCTGGCCGACATCTACCTCGGCAAGATCACCAAGTGGAATGATCCGGCGATCGTCAAGCTCAACCCGAAGCTGAAGCTGCCCGCCGCGGCGATCACCGTGGTGCATCGCTCGGACGGCTCCGGCACCACCTTCAACTTCAGCGACTATCTGTCGAAGATCAGCCCGGAATGGAAGGCCAAGGTCGGTGAAGGCACGGCTGTGCAGTGGCCGGTCGGCATCGGCGGCAAGGGCAACGAGGGCGTCTCGGCCTACATCAAGCAGATCAAGAACTCGATCGGCTACGTCGAATACGCCTATGCCTACCAGAACCACATCGGCTACGCGGTGATGAAGAACGCTGCCGGCAACGTGGTCGAGCCCACCATTGCCAATTTCCAGGCCGCCGCCGATACGGCCGACTGGAAGGACTCGAAGAACTTCAATCTGGTGATGACCAATGCCCCGGGCGCCAAGGCCTGGCCGATCACCGCCACCTCGTGGGTGATCATGTACAAGCAGCCCAAGAACGTGGCCAACGCCAAGGTGGCGTTCGACTTCTTCAAGTGGGCGTATGAGCACGGTCAGGACCAGGCGCGCTCGCTGTACTACGTGCCGCTGCCGCCGAGCCTGGTGCAGCAGATCGAGACGTACTGGAAGAACGAGTACAAAATGTAAATAATCGGGCTGCGTACGACGCAACCGATTGTGTGAAAGTACTGCGCGCAACCCTGCGGTTGCGCGCAGTTTGCTGTTGAATCATCCCGCCACGGACCACGTCCCCGCATGCCAGTGATCAGCGCCGAACCGATCGCCCGCGACAACGAGCAGCGTTCGCGCGCGGATGCCCGCCATGACCGCATCTTCCGGCGCGTGCTGAAGTTCTGCGCGCTGCTGGTGCTGGCGGCACTGCTCGGCGCGGCGCTATCCACCCTGTGGGGGGGGCGCAAGGTGCTGTTCGGCGACGGCCTGCATTTTCTGCTGAGCGATTCGTGGAACCCGGTTGACGACCACTACGGCGCGCTGGCGCCGATCTTCGGCACGCTGGTGACCTCGCTGATCGCGCTGGTGCTGGCGGTGCCGGTGAGTTTCGGCATCGCGCTGTTCCTCACCGAGATCGCACCGGCCTGGATGCGCGGCCCGGTGGGTGCTGCCATCGAGCTGCTGGCCGGCATTCCCTCGATCATCTATGGCATGTGGGGGCTGTTCGTGTTCGTGCCCTTCATGTCCGGCATCGAACCGGCGCTCAGCAATACACTGGGCAACATTCCGCTGCTGGGCAAGCTGTTCCAGGGGCCGCCGCTGGGCCTGGGGCTGCTCACCGCCGGGATCGTGCTGGCGGTGATGATCCTGCCGTTCATCTCCTCGGTGATGCGCGAGGTGTTCCAGACCGTGCCAACGCGGCTGAAGGAGTCCTCCTATGCGCTGGGTTCGACCACCTGGGAGGTGCTGTGGGACATCGTGCTGCCGTATACGCGCTCGGCGGTGATCGGCGGCATCTTCCTCGGCCTCGGCCGCGCGCTCGGCGAGACCATGGCCGTCACCTTCGTGCTGGGCAATTCCTACAACATCACCTCTTCGCTGCTGATGCCGGGTACCACCATTTCCTCCAGCATCGCCAACGAGTTCAACGAGGCGGTGGGCATGCATCGCTCCGCCCTGATCGCACTGGGCTTCCTGCTGTTCGTGGTCACCTTCGTGGTGCTGCTGATCGCGCGCCTGATGCTGCGTCAGCTGGCCAAGCGGGAGGGCAAGTGATGTCCGCGACCAGCATCTATGCCCGCCGCCGACTCACCAACGCCCTCGCCATG
>JAJXTX010000036.1:0-11060 GCA_021783385.1 Pseudomonadota bacterium | reverse complement strand
TGTTCGTGCTGGCGCTGAGCCTGCTGACCCGTCTGCTGTTTTCGCGCAAGAAGGTACGCTATGAATGACCGCGCCGCCGCCGTTGCGGCCCCACTTGCCGACGTCTCCGCACGCAGCAAGATCCTGGTGCGCAACCTGGATTTCTACTACAACGGGTTCCAGGCGCTGAAAGGCATCAGCATGGACATACCGGAGAAGCAGGTCACCGCCATCATCGGCCCGTCCGGCTGCGGCAAGTCGACCCTGCTGCGCGTGTTCAACCGCATCTACGCGATCTATCCGAAACTGGAGGCGCGCGGCGAAGTGGCGCTGGATGGGGAGAACATCCTCGATCCGGGGTACTCGATGAACCGCCTGCGCAGCAAGGTCGGCATGGTGTTCCAGAAGCCGGTGCCGTTCCCGATGACGATCTTCGAGAACGTCGCCTACGGCATCCGTCATCACGAAAAGCTTTCCAAGGCGGACATGACCGACCGTGTGGAGCAGGCGCTGCGCAGCGCCGCACTGTGGGACGAGGTGAAGGACAAGCTCAAGCAGAATGGGCTCGGCCTCTCCGGTGGCCAGCAGCAGCGCCTGTGCATCGCCCGCGCGATCGCCCTGAAACCCGACGTGCTGCTGCTGGACGAACCCACCTCGGCGCTCGACCCGATCGCCACCAGCCGCATCGAGCAATTGGTGGAGGAACTGAAAAGCGAGTTCACCATCGTGATGGTCACCCACAACATGCAGCAGGCGGCGCGCTGTTCTGATCTCACCGCCTTTCTTTACATGGGCGAGCTGATCGAGTTCGACGGCACCGAAACGATCTTCACCAAACCCGGCAAGAAACAGACCGAGGATTACATCACCGGCCGGTTTGGTTGACCGCCGTCCGTAGCGGTCATGGGGTGATCGTCAGACCGGACGCCCACCCTGTCTCTGCCCTGAGGGCACCTTCTCCGATGGCGGGAAGCAACACTGCGAGGCACCACCCATGAGCGGCAGCAGCAAGGATCACATCATCAAGAGCTATGACGAGGAACTGGCCCGGCTCACCGGCGAGATCGTGCGCATGGGCGAACTGTCGGTAAGCCAGCTGGAGGCGGCGATCGACGTGGTCGAACGCCGCGACGAGCGCGCTGCCCAGCGCGTGGTGGGCAACGACGATGCGATCGATCAGCTGGAGCAGGAGATCAGCCACGACGTGGTGCGACTGCTGGCCCTGCGCGCGCCGATGGCCGGCGACCTGCGCAACGTGTTCGCCGCGCTGCGCATCGCCGCGGACATCGAGCGCATCGGCGACTATGCCGCCAACGTGGCGAAGCGCTCGATCCCGCTGTCGATGGTGGCGCCGGTTGGCCCGGTCGGCGGACTGGAGCATCTGGCCGAGCTGGCCGCCGCCGAGGTACGCGAGGTGTTGCACGCCTATCGTGACCGCGATGTCGAGCGTGCCTATAAGGTATGGAAGGACGACGTGGTGCTGGACGAGGCCTACACCGGCTACTTCCGCCAGCTGCTCACCTACATGATGGAAGACCCGCGCAACATCACGCCGTGCACGCACCTGCTGTTCATGGCCAAGAACATCGAACGCATCGGCGACCATGCCACCAACATCGCCGAAAACGTCTGGTTCCAGGTCACCGGCGAGCCGCTGAACAAGCAGCGCAGCAAGGGCGACTTCACCTCAAGCCCGGAAATGACCAAGCTGGGCGAGTGAGCCGGTACCGCCGTCCTGTTTATGGCGACGGCAACTACCGGCCGCCGGCCGCCTCGCGCCGGGCTGCACGCGCCTCGCGCCGCTGACGTACGCCGCGCAGCACCCCGTACACGCTGATCAGCAGCCACGCCAGCTCCATCACGAATGCCGACCAGTTGTGGCCGCCGAAGGTCAGCGACAGCAGCACGCCGAGCGCACCGATGAGGTTCATCAGCTGATAAGTCAACCCGTTGCCGTGCAGCTTGTGCGCCTGCAACAGCAGGAACGCCAGCAGCACCAGCGCCACGCCAAGGTAGCCGGCCCAGTCGTACCAGTAGAACGTGGTCATCGTTTTGCGCTCCGCTGGCGCAGGGCTTCGAACAGCACCACGCCGGTGGCGACGGAGACGTTGAGGCTCTCCATCGCGCCCGGCATCGGAATCTTCGCCACGAAGTCGCACAGCTCGCGCGTCAGCCGGCGGATGCCTTCGCCTTCGCCGCCGAGCACCAGTGCCACCGGTCCTCTGAAATCGACGCCGTAGATCGCGGTGTCGGTGTCGCCAGCCAGTCCGGTGATCCACACGCCGGCCTCTTTCAACTCACGCAGCGTGCGGGCCAGGTTGGTTACCGCGATCAGCGGTACCCGATCCGCCCCGCCGGCCGAGGCGCGTCGCACCACCGGCGTCAGCCCCACCGCACGATCCTTCGGCACGATCACTGCGGTCACTTTGGCCGCTGCCGCACTGCGCAGACAGGCGCCGAGGTTGTGCGGATCGGTGACGCCATCAAGCACAAGGATCAGCGTGTCGCTGCCGTCGCGCTCCATCAACGCCGCCAGATCATTTTCATGCGCCAGCGGCGGCGCCTCGTACAGCGCCGCCACGCCCTGGTGGCGCGCCTCGCCGGCGACCTTCTCCAGCTGCTCGCGCGGGCGATGGTTGACCGGAATCTTCAACGCCTTGGCGCGCTCGGCCAGCTCCAGCACGCGCGCATTGCGCTGGCCCTGCTCGACCAGCAGTTCACGCACGCGTTCGGCATCGTTGCTCAACGCACCTTCGACCGGGTTGATCCCGACGATCCAGCTTTCACTCATGGCGTGCCTTTCGGTTTGGGTTTGCGGCCACCGCGCTTGCGGCCACTGCTGGCAGGTGCCGGCGCCGCGGGGGCACGTGCGGACTTGCCGTGGGTCTGACCCTTGCCTCGCGTGGGCCGAGGCGGCAGCGGCGCAGCCGGCGGTGCGCGACGTGCACGATGGCCTGGCTCCGCGGGCGCAGCGGTACGCGATCGCGTCGACGGATGATCGGCCGCCGGCGGCACAGCCGGCAACACTGCGTCGCGGCGGCCGAACGCGCGGCCGATCGCCTGCGCCGCCCGCCCGAACATGCCCGGCGGCTTGGCCGCCGCGACGGGCTTCTTCGGCAGTGAATAGCGCTCGCCGCTGGCCGCATAGTCGTAGGCCTTGCGGGCACCGGATGGCGGGCTGACCGCGGCGCGCGACGGCACCAGCCGGAAGTCGATCTTGCGATCCTCCAGGCTGGCGCGCAGCACCTGCACCCGCACGTGGTCGCCGAGCCGGAACTGCGTGCCGGTGCGTTCGCCCTTGAGCAGCTTGCGGATGGCATCGAAGTGGTAGTAGTCGTTGGCGAGCTGGCTGATGTGCACCAGCCCCGACACCTTCGATTCGTCCAGTTCCACGAACAGGCCGAACGAGGTGACACCGGTGACCACGCCCTCGAACTCGCTGCCGATGTGCTTTTCCATCCATGCGCACTTGAAGCGCTCGTCGACGTCGCGCTCGGCTTCCTCGGCACGCCGTTCGCGCTGCGAGCAGTGCACCGCCATCGCGGCCATCTCGCCCGGGCTGTAGCTGTAGTCGGTCGGCTTGCCGCCAGTCAGCGCGTAGCGGATTGCCCGGTGCACCAGCAGGTCCGGATAGCGCCGGATCGGCGAGGTGAAGTGGGCATACGCGCTCAGCGCCAAGCCGAAGTGGCCGCGGTTGTCCGGCTGGTAGGCAGCCATGCTCTGCGAGCGCAGCAGCACCGACTGGATCAGTTCGCGCTCGGGGCGCTCCTTGACCATGCGCAACACCTCGGCGAAATCCGCCGGCGTCACCCGGTCCACCGGGGGCATGCTGAGCTTGAATTCGCGCAGGAACTGCTGCAGGTCCTCGTATTTCTCCGCTGGCGGCGACTCGTGCGCGCGGAACAGCGCAGGGATCTTCTTCTTCTCCAGGAACAGCGCCGCCTGCACGTTGGCGGCGATCATGCATTCCTCGATCAGCTTGTGCGCGTCGTTGCGTTCGGTGGCGCCCATCGACTCCACGCTGCCGGTCTGGTCGAGGCGAAACTTCACTTCCGGCGTCTCGAAGTCGATCGCGCCGCGCCGCCTGCGCTGGCCGGCCATCGCCTGGTACAGCGCATGCAGGTTCTGCAGCTGCGGCAGCACATCGGCCACTTCCTGCAGCGCGTCGGCCTGGCGCAGGCCGACCGCCTGCCACACCTTGTCATAGGTGAGCCGCGCATGCGAGCGCATCACCGCGTCGTAGAACTTCGCCTTGCCAACGCTGCCGTCGGCATCGACCTGCATGTCGCAGACCATGCACAGCCGCTCGACCCGGGGGTTGAGCGAACAGATGCCGTTGGACAGCGTCTCCGGCAGCATCGGCACCACGAAGCCCGGGAAATAGGTCGAGGTGCTGCGCTCGTAGGCCTCGCGATCCAGCGCGTTGCCGATCTGCACGTAGTGCGACACATCGGCGATCGCCACCAGCAGCCGCCAGCCGCCGCCACGCTTCGGCTCGGCATACACCGCATCGTCGAAGTCGCGCGCATCGGCGCCATCGATCGTCACCAGCGGCAGCTGGCGGATATCGGTGCGTCCGGCGCGCTCGGCGGCGGTGACCTCCGCCTCGACCTGGGCCGCATCGCGCAGCACCTCCGCCGGCCATTCGTGCGGCAGGTCGTGGCTGGCAATCGCCATCTCCACCACCAGCGAGGGTTGCAGCCGTTCGCCCAATACCGAGCGGATCGCCCCCAGCGGACCGCGCTGCAAGGTCGGCGGATCGGTGATCTCGACCACCACGATCTGTCCGCTGCGTGCGCCCTGCTCCTGCCCCGGGGTGATCATCACGTCCTGATGCAGGCGGCGGTCGTCCGGGGTCACCAGGGTGACGCCGTTCTCGACGATGACACGACCCACCAGACGCGACGAGCGGCGCTGCAGCACCTCGGCGATCGCACCCTGCCGACGACCGCGGCGGTCGATGCCGACCACGCTGGCCAGCACGCGGTCACCATGCATCACCGCGCGCATCTGCTGCGGTGACAGGTACAGATCGTCGCCGCCCTCGTCCGGGCGCAGGAAGCCATAGCCTTCGGCATTGGCGATCACCACGCCGGCAATCAGGTCGAGCTTCTGCGTCGGCGCGTAGCCGCCGCGGCGACCGAGCAGCAGCTGGCCATCACGCACCATCGCGCCGAGCCGCTTGCGCAGCGCGTCGAGGTCGGTCTCGTCATGAATCTCCAGCGCCTCGGCGATGCGTGCTTCGGTGAGCAGTTCGCCGCGCTCCTCCAGCAGGGCGAGAATCGCCTCGCGGCTGGGGATCGGGCGCTCGTAGCGTTGCGCCTCGCGCTCGGCGTGCGGATCGCGTCCGGCGCCTGCAGCGGCCTTATGGCGTGATCCCGCGATGGAGCCGGCGCGCGGCTTCTGACCGGCGGGCTTCCGACCAGCTTGCTTCGGCTGGGCTTTTTTGGGGGCAGCATCCTGGCCGTGGCCGGACGCGGGGGGAGTTTTTCTGGTCACTCAGTATCCTTGTGGTGTGCGCGGCGCGGAGAATGACACGACGCGATGAATGGGGGTGAAAAAGAGTTGACAAGCCACCGGCAGGTGCCTACATTACGCGGCTCACGCAGCTCGCAGAGCGGTGTGACACCCTGCCCGGGTGGCGGAATTGGTAGACGCACTAGCTTCAGGTGCTAGCGGGGGCAACTCCGTGGAGGTTCGAGTCCTCTCCCGGGCACCAATTGTAAACGAAGGCCGCCCTCGAGGCGGCCTTCGTGTTTTCCGGGTTGGCATGCGCGGGCATTCCCGGCAGATACTGGGCAGCCCCGATCACGGAGTGAAACCATGTCACGCCCGCCGCTGCCCCCGTTCACCGAACCCACCGCGATCCAGAAAGTGCGCCTGGCCGAGGATGCGTGGAACAGCCGCGACCCGGAACGCGTGGCGCTGGCGTATACGCCGGACAGCCAGTGGCGCAATCGCGCCGAGTTCATCCACGGCCGCGCGGCGATCGAGGCGTTTCTGCAGCGCAAGTGGGCGCGCGAACTCGACTACCGGCTGACCAAGCAGCTGTGGACGTTCAGTGGCAACCGCATCGCGGTGCGCTTTGCGTATGAATATCACGACGACAGCGGCAACTGGTTTCGCGCCTACGGCAACGAAAACTGGGAGTTCGACGCCGACGGCCTGATGCATCGACGCCTGGCCAGCATCAACGAGCATCCGATCAGCGAAGTCGAGCGCAGGTTCCGCTGGCCGCTGGGACGTCGCCCCGATGATGCGCCCGAACTGGATGAACTGGGTTTCTGAGCGCACTGGCACGCACGGATGCCGCGGTCGCTGCGGCGGCTACGTCAAATCACCGGCGGGCTGACCGCGCTTCGCCGGCCACGCTATAATCGCCACGGTAAACGCATGGTGGGAGAAGCGGGCGGTTCCGATTCGGACTGCGCCGCTGCCGAAGACGCAACGCCCGTAATCGCTCAGGCTCCCATACCACCACGTGCAAACACTCTGGAGAGACCGGTTGAATCCGGCGCCGAAGGGGCACGAAGCGGCCGCATCCCGCGCTTCCAAACTCTCAGGCAAAAGGACAGAGGGGCGCCCCGCGTGCGGCACGGCACGTTGTCTGCGGACGCCTCCATCATGAGCCAGAAAAACATCACTTCATTGCGCGAGCTTGAGCACCATCACGCCTTCATCGAGCGCCACATCGGCCCGAACGATGCGGAAGTCGCGCAGATGCTGCGCGTCATCGGCCACGACTCGCTGGAGACAATGACCGATGCGATCGTGCCCGCCTCGATCAAGTCGGGCGCTCCGCTGGCGCTGCCGCAGGCGGTGACCGAGGTCGAGGCGCTGACCAGGATCCGCGCCATCGCCAACCGCAACCGGGTGCTGCGCAGCTTCATCGGCCAGGGCTATTACGGCACCCACACGCCGAACGTCATCCTGCGCAACATCCTGGAGAACCCCGCCTGGTATACCGCGTACACGCCGTATCAGGCAGAGATCTCGCAGGGCCGCATGGAGGCACTGATCAACTTCCAGACCATGGTGACCGACCTCACCGGCATGGAGATCGCCAACGCCTCGCTGCTGGACGAGGCCACCGCGGCGGCCGAGGCGATGACGCTGGCGAAGCGCTCGGGCAAGTCGCGCAGCAACGTGTTTTTCGTCTCGCGCGGCGTGCATCCGCAGACGCTGGAAGTGCTGCAGACCCGCGCCGAGGCGATGGGCATTGCGCTGCATGTCGGCGCGGACGCCGAGGCGGCCAGCGTCGACAGCTTCGGCGTGCTGCTGCAGTACCCGGATACCTTCGGCAATATCCACGATTACCGCGCGCTGGTGGCCGCCGCACATGCCCGCGGCGCACTGGTGGCGGTGGCCACCGACCTGCTCGCGCTGACGCTGATCGCCGCGCCCGGCGAATGGGGCGCAGACATCGTGATCGGCAACTCCCAGCGCTTCGGCGTGCCGTTCGGTTTCGGCGGCCCGCACGCCGCCTTCATGGCCTGCCGCGACGCGTACAAGCGCTCGATGCCGGGCCGGCTGATCGGCGTGTCGATCGACGCCGAGGGCAAGCCCGCCTACCGCCTCACCCTGCAGACGCGCGAGCAGCACATCCGCCGCGAAAAGGCCACCTCCAACATCTGCACCGCGCAGGTGCTGCTGGCGGTGATGGCCAGCATGTATGCCGTCTACCACGGCCCCGCGGGGCTGACCCGCATCGCACGGCGCACGCATCGACTGGCGGCGATCCTGGCCGGCGCCCTGCGCCAGGCCGGCGTCAACGTGGGCGGGGATTTCTTCGACACCCTGCACGTCACCGACGTGGACGCGGCCGCCATCCATGTCCGCGCCGAGGCCGCCGGCATCAACCTGCGCCACCTCGACAGTCGCAGCCTGGGCATCAGCCTCGACGAGACCACTACCCGCGAGGACGTGCTCGCGCTGGCGGCCCTGTTCGGCGCCGGCATCGACGATATCGACCGGCTCGATGCAACCACCGCGGATGCGCTGCCGGCCGGACTGCAGCGCAGCAGTGCGTTCCTCACCCATCCCTCGTTCAACACGCATCACAGCGAGCACGAGCTGCTGCGCTACATGCGTACGCTGGCCGACAAGGATCTGGCGATGGATCGCACCATGATCCCGCTGGGCAGCTGCACCATGAAGCTCAACGCCACCGCCGAGATGATACCGGTGACCTGGCCCGAGTTCGGCAATATCCATCCGCTGGCACCGGCCAGCCAGACCGAAGGCTACAAGGAGCTGATCGAGAGTCTCGAGGCGATGCTGGTGGAGTGCACCGGCTACGACGCGGTCAGCCTGCAGCCGAACTCCGGTGCGCAGGGCGAATACGCCGGCCTGCTGGCGATCCGTGCGTATCACCGCTCGCGCGGCGACGCGCATCGCGACATCTGCCTGATCCCCGAGTCCGCCCACGGCACCAACCCGGCCTCGGCGCAGATGTGCGGCATGACCGTGGTGGTGACCGGTTGCGACGCCAACGGCAATGTCGACATCGAGGACATCCGCGCCAAGGCCGCCCAGTATTCCGACCGCCTCGCCGCGCTGATGATCACCTACCCTTCCACCCATGGCGTGTTCGAGGAAGACATCGTGGCGATCTGCGAGATCGTGCACGCGCACGGCGGGCAGGTGTACACCGACGGCGCCAACATGAACGCGCTGGTCGGCGTGGCCAAGCCCGGTCAGTGGGGCTCGGATGTGTCGCATCTCAACCTGCACAAGACCTTCTGCATTCCGCATGGCGGCGGCGGCCCCGGCGTCGGCCCGTGCGCGGTGAAGGCCCACCTCGCGCCGTTCCTGCCCAGGGCGATGGGCACCGAAGGCGCAGTCGGCATGGTGTCAGCCGCCACCTTCGGCAGCGCCAGCATCCTGCCCATCTCGTGGATGTACATCACTCTGATGGGCAGCCAGGGCCTGCGCAAGGCCACCCAGGTCGCCCTGCTCAACGCCAACTACATCGCGAGGCGGCTGGCGCCGCATTACGCCACGCTGTACACCGGCCGCAACGGGCTGGTGGCGCACGAGTGCATTCTCGATCTGCGTCCGCTCAAGGACGCCACCGGCATCGGCGCCGAGGACGTTGCCAAGCGGCTGATCGACTTCGGCTTCCACGCACCCACGCTGAGCTTTCCGGTATCCGGCACGCTGATGGTGGAACCGACCGAGAGCGAATCGCAGCACGAACTCGATCGCTTCATCGACGCGATGATCCAGATCCGCGAGGAGATCCGCGCCATCGAGAACGGCTCGCTCGACCGCGAGGACAACCCGCTGAAACATGCCCCGCACACCGCCACGATGGTCTGCGGCAGCGAGTGGGCGCATGCCTATCCGCGCGAACTGGCCGCCTTCCCGCTGCCCGGCCTCAAGCGGCAGAAATACTGGCCGCCGGTCGCACGCGTCGACAACGTCTACGGCGACAAGCACATCATGTGCGCCTGCGTTCCGCTGGATGCGTACAAGGAAGCCATCGAGGTGTGAGCGGGGCATTCAGCGCCAGCCGAACCGGAGGCCCCGTGATGCGGGGCCTTCGCATATCCGGCACGCGGCTCAGCCGCTGCGACTGGACCGCCGGCGTCGCGCGCTGTCGCGCACGTCCACGTCGAACAGCAGCTCCAGCGGCGGTTCCCCGCACGCGCCGGCCAGCGTGAACCTCAGTCCGTCGCGATTGGGCAGACTGGCCGCATGCTCGCACACCGCCGCCCGCGGCAGCGCGATCAGCCACGCCTGCGGCTGGCCGCTGAGGCTGGCATCAGCCTGCGTCGTCAGGGTCAGCGTGACCTGCATGTGGAAGGCGGCGGCAAAGCGGGTATGCGACTCCACCGGCGCACCCGTCAGCAGGCGCGCCAGCTCATCCTCATCCACGCGCACGCGCAGCTTCTGTGCTTCGATCTGCAGCTTCATGCGCGCTCCGTGACTGCGGCCGCAGGCTGGAAGCGCGGCGACGTGTCGGCATCCAGGCTGACGATCTGCACGCGCGTGCCCGCCGCGCAGTCGCCTGCCTCCTCGGGCAGCACCACCCAGACGTCGGCCTCGGCAAACGGGCGGATGCGAAACGGCTGCTGCTGGCTGTGCACCTGGACATGCAGGCTGCCGTCGGTGTGCTGGCGCAGGCTGCCGCGCAGGAAATGGCGCAGCCCCGCCTTGGGCTGCTGCGGCGCGTCGAGCAGCGCATGCAGCGGTGGCTCGTCGGGCTGCCCGGCCATCGCGCGCAGCGCGGGCGCGACCACAAAGCGCATGCCGGCGGCGACCGCCATCGGCGTTCCGGGCAGCGCGAAGATCAGCGGGCCGCTGGCCAGCCGGGCGCACAGCATCGGCTTGCCTGGACGAATCGCCAGCTTGTGGAACAGCAGCTGCGCCGCGTGGCGACGCAGTGCATCGGGCACGAAATCGTGGCGGCCCATCGACACCGCGCCGGTACTCACTACCAGGTCGGCACCGGCGTCGAGCGCGCGTTGCAGGGCGCTTGTGAAAGTCGTGACGGTGTCGTCCACGCTGTCGCACGACAGCACCTGCGCACCGGCGGCCGTCAGCGCAGCCACCAGGTAGGGACCGTTGGAATTGTGGATGCGCCCCGCTTCCAGCGGCTGCGTGGGATCGGCCTGCAGCTCCTTGCCGGTGCAGATGATCGCCACCCGCGCGCGGCGCACCACCTGTACCTGCGCCACGCCGAGCGCCGCCAGCAGCATCAGCTGGGCCGGCCCGATGCGCGTGCCGGCGGCCAGCACCGGCGCGGCTTCGGCAACATCGCTGCCGAGGCGGCGCACGTTGTCGCCAGCACGCAGGGGGTCCAGCAGCCGGATACGCGCGGGCGTGCCGTCGGCGTGCGTCTGCAGCAGCTGCGTGCGTTCCACCGCCACCACTGCGTCGAGCCCGGCGGGCAGCGCCGCACCGGTCATGATCTCGCAGGCGTCGCCTGCGCCCGCCGCCTCGGTGACGGCATCGCCGGCCGCGCGCGAGCCGCGCACATGATGTTCCGAGCCGGCGGGCAGCGGCTGCGGATCAGCACGCAGCGCATAGCCGTCCATCGCAGCGTGGTCGAACGAGGGCAGCGCGATCGGACTGCG